>DATDWB010000028.1:0-73171 GCA_035289845.1 Candidatus Nanoarchaeia archaeon
ATCTTGAAGATGAAATTGAAGAGGTTGTTGAAGGAGAAGTTAGAAAAATCGGAAATGGCGGAATGATTATGTCTTCAAAAAAATATGTTGGAAAAAAAGTGTATGTGTTAGTAAGGAGAGATTAATTAACCGACAGAGCAATCCAAACACAACCTTTAAAAAGCGGCTAAATAATAAGTTGTTTATGGCTAATAAAACTAAAAAAAAGTCTACGGAAGCAGCAGAGCCTGAAACTTCTGAAGAACAAGAAAGCAAAAAAACTGTTAAAGAACCGGAAAATAAAGTAAAAAAGAAAGAAGTAATGGGTATTTTAGCTGGGGCTAGGGTAATAACTGAATCCTCAGATGATGCCCGGGAATTTTATAACCAATCCCGATTTGGAACGATAGCCGAGAATGGCAAAGTAGAATTATCGCTGCTGGAAGCATTATATCTTATGGAACGTAATCGGTTAATAGTAAAAACTGAGTCAGGCAGGGTAATCATGTTTGAAACATATGTTAAAAAAGCACGTAAAGTTGAACCTAATTTTTGGACCAGGTATTCGATTTTTAAAGATATGCGCAATCGGGGGTACATCATTAAAACTGCGCTTAAGTTTGGAGCAGATTTTAGGGTTTATGACCGAGGAGTCAAGCCCGGGGAGGATCACGCCCGGTGGATTGTTTTCCCAGTGAATGAAACTAGTGTTTTTACCTGGCATGAATTTAGTGCTAAAAACAGGGTGGCTCACAGTACTAAGAAAAAACTTCTCTTAGCGATAGTAGATGATGAAAACGATGTAACTTATTATGAGACCCGCTGGATGCGGCCATAACTTGAATTAATTGTTTAGGTTAATTTAGGTTAAATCAGGGTAGCAACCTTAGTTTCTCAGACCAGAAAACTATTTAAATTAATTCTACACCTAAAAAATAATGTTTGACCAAGATAAAATTATAGATTTTTTGAAAGCTACTGGTCCAACGCTGCCGGCTAAGGTAGCCCGCAACATTAACACGGACATACTCTTGGCTTCAGCTCATTTATCTGATTTATCATCTCGTAACAAATTAAAAATCTCCAGTCTTAAAATAGGAGGTTCACCATTGTATTATCTTCCTGGCCAGGAGGATCAATTATATCAGTTTGCAGCAGGCAATATTAATCCTAAAGATTTTGCAGTACTAGAGCAAATACGGGAGCAAAAAGTCTTAAGAGAGGAGGGCTTATCCTTATTAGCCAAAGTAGCTTTACGTTCGTTAAAAGATTTTGCGGTACCGCTGCAGGTAAGTTCTAATGGGAAAGTAGAATTATTTTGGAAATGGCATCTGTTAAGCTCCGAGGAGACTAACAAATTCATTGGAAAAATATTAACTGCAGGGGAGGAAAGTTCCAATCAAGAAGCAGTTGATACTGCGGCAACCAGTCCTACTTCACAAAACATTTTTCTGTCCACGCTGCCGGTTAAATTAGAAGTTCATAAATCGGGTATTCTTAAAGTTGATAGTAATTTAAGTCCTGATCAAAAATTAAATTCAGAAATTAATGGAGCTGGCGAGGTTATAAAGGCAGGGATTAAGAAAGATTCTAAGCTTGCTTCTAAGCTCGATGTTAAACGTCAGGAAATTAAGAGGGAAAAATTGGAAAAAATGCCTGAACAAGTTGCGGGCAAAGAAGATAAAAGCGATACGGTTTCAGTTATTAATCCGGAAATAAAGATATCTGATCCCAAAATTAAGCTCGGTCGAAGTTCTAAATTAAATAAACTCAAAAAGGCAGATTTTATCGGCCCCAAAGAAGAACAAATTAAATTAGAAGAACCTAATGCTGAAAAAACAAACCCGGAATTGCCGGCAGAATTGTTATCGGAAAAAAAATCCGAGGAAAAACCTAATAAGAATGATAATAACAGCAATAATAACCTTACTGGAAAAAAACCTGGCCGTAAACCAATAGCCGATAAATTTCTTCCCTTGATTGAGGGTTATTTTAAAGAATTAAGTATTGATATTAAAACAAAAGAAACTATCCGTAAGCATGGAGAATTAGATTTATTAGTTAGTGTTCCCACAGCTGTAGGTTCAGTGACTTATTTTTGCAAAGCTAAGAATAAATCTAGATGTGATGAGAAAGATGTTTCTTCCGCTTACATGGAGGCCATGATTAAGAAACTTCCCTTATTATTCCTTTATACTAATAACCTCACTCCCAAAGCAAAGGAAATGTTAAAATCGGAAGCGTTTAGTAACACTATCGTCAAAAAAATTAAGAATGAGTAGATATTTGGGTTTAATATGGGTGTTAATTTAAAAGATTTAGTAATTAAGAAAGAAATCTCGATCAAAGAGCTAAGAGGGAAAATTCTGGCAGTTGATGGTTATAATAACTTATATCAGTATCTTACCACCATTCGTTCTCCAGACGGTTTAGCTTTAACTGATCTTAAAGGAAGAGTGACTTCACATTTGATTGGGTTGTTTAATAGAACTACTTCCCTGATGGAGGAAGGATTAAAATTAGTTTTTGTTTTTGATGGACAGCCGCCTAAAATTAAAGCCAAGACTTTAGAGAAACGACGTCAGCTTAAGCAAGAAGCTTCATTAAAACTGACACAAGCTGAAGAAGCCGGCGATGTGGAAGGGATGCGCAAATTTTATGCAAGAACTACGGTATTAACTAAGGAAATGCTAGACCATGCTAAAGAGGTAATAACTGCTCTGGGATTACCTATTGTTCAAGCACCCTCTGAAGGCGAAGCTCAGGTATCTCATATGGTAAAGAAAGGAACAGCCTATGCTTCAGTATCCCAAGATTATGATAATTTAATCTTTGGTTGCCCAGTATTAATTAGGAATTTATCCATTACTGGGAAACGTAAAAAAACGGGTAAATTAGGGTTTCAAACCGTTAAACCGGAAATAATATTTTTAGACGAAGTCCTTAAAAAATTAAAGTTAAATAATGATCAGCTGATAGTTTTGGCTATATTAGTGGGAACTGATTATAATCCGGGGGGTGTAAGCGGTATAGGTCCTAAAACGGCCCTTAAGCTGTTAAAAGATCAGGGAGAAGATTTTAAATCCATTTTTAAAAAAGTAGAGTGGAAAAAGAATTATCCCGATTTAGACTGGAAGGAAGTTTTTGACACTATTAAGTACATTCCAGTAACTGATAATTATAATTTGGAATGGAAACCAATACAGGCAGATAAACTAATAACCCTATTAGTTAAAGAATATAATTTTAGTGAAGATAGGGTAAAGTCTAAACTAAAAAAATTGGTGGAAGAGAGTAAAAAATTAGGCCAGAAGGGATTGGGGAATTATTTTTGAAAAGTAAGTTTGGCAAGTTTTAACTAGATAATTTCCCGCAGCTTGCTGCGGTGGGTTAATTAATTTTTATTTGACTTTATCTTCCAAACTGGTATTATTATTATCATCTTTGGTATCTTTAGCAGGGGTAAAGTATTCTTTTAGTTTGTACCCTCCAGCTAATGCTGGTGAGCCAACAGCCACCGTATAGGCAACGGGAGTTCCAACCACCGGTAGAGCTCCCAAAGCCAGAATTTCTAGGGTATAACCAATTCCCCAACCGATGTAATAACCAGTATTGCCTCCCACCAGTTTACCTACATAACCACTAGCTCGAGGGAGGAAGTTGATTATTTTATCAATGGTTTTAAGTTTCATAAGAGGTGTATTAAGAGTGTAGATGAATTATAAAAATATTCCTAAATACTATTAAGTACCTGTTCAAGAATATATGCTTTTCCATCTGCAAATTGTTTGCTTAAATAAGTATAATCATATCTTCCGGAGTTTATGAACTCTTTTAGAATGGTATTTACATAATTACCTGCACTAAATGCAATATTAATCTGTTCTTTAGGGGGTAAATATTTAGAAGCTAATATTCGTTCTTCGATTTCGGAAAAAACACTATGCACTTCAGGTTCTAATCTTAAATCATCTAATTTCATAACTAATATTTAAAATAAGCAGTATTTATATATTTTATGCTAGTTGAGCAGGGTCATTATAACTATCTTTTAAGATTATTTTTGCATTTTTGCATACCTTTATAAAATAATTTTTCTTCTTAAGGTAAATGCTGGCAGCGTTCACCCAACTTAAAAATGCAGAGAGAGTAAGAAATTATCTTATAGCCAGACAAGTAATCAACCTTAAATTTCAACCGGTAAAGGATTTAGGGGGGATATATTTTCCAATTATCCAGAACATAAATGTTCCCGATGCGGAAGTGGTTGAAACTAAATTTTCTTTTCCTTTTAAACCAGAAACTATAACCATCGATAATTTATTGGCCAATAAACTTACAACCCCAGAATTGGCTCTTTTGCCCAGATCTCAGGAAATAGTGGGCAAAATTATGATTTTGGAAGTTCCGGAAGAATTAGGTGATAAAGAAAAAATAATTGCCGACTCTTACCTGAAACTAAATCCTCAAATTTCGACAGTAGTAAAAAAAACCAAGATGCATTCCGGAGTATATCGAACCAGGGCGGTGAAAATACTAGCCGGTAAAAAAACCAAGGAAACAGTCCACTTAGAAAATGGAGTTAAAATTAAACTGCATCTGGAAAAAACCTATTTCTCGGCCCGATCAGGCAATGAGCGGTTAAGGATAGCTAAACTGGTGAAAAAAGGCGAAATAGTGCTGGTGATGTTCTCGGGAGCCGGTCCATTTCCACTGGTGATTGCCAAGAATTCTCCCGCAAAGAAAGTTTTGGGTATTGAAATTAATCCTTTTGCCCACCAATATTCATTAAATAATTTAGAATTGAATAAGCTGAAAGACCGGGTAATTTTCTATCCAGGCGAGGTGCGTAAAGTAATACCTAAGCTTAAATCCAAATTTAACCGGATTGTAATGCCCCTGCCTAAAAGCAGCGAAGAATATTTAGATTTAGCTTTAAAAAAGATTAAACCGGGCGGGGTAATTCATTTGTACTTATTTTTAGAAAAATCCAAAATTGTTCAGAACGCTAAACGGATAAAAGAATTATGTTTAAAGTATGGTTATGGGGTAAAAATATTGCGTAAAGTCAAATGTGGGCAGTACTCACCCAGCGTATATAGAGTGTGTTTGGATTTGAAGGTGGAGTAGGAATTCAAAGAAACACTCAAAATATTCTGTTTAAGCGGTAGAATTTCACTAGTCAGTTCCTTAGGAAATTCACAAATGATAGTGCAGAAATGATAGGGATTTGATATTGACCAGTGGGGTGGTCACGAGCATTTTGACTAATATTTTAATACTTTAACCTAAAAAAATCTTAAATAAAACAAAAAAAATAAAATTTAGAAAACTGCTTATCCTTCGTAAGACTCTTCTTCACTTTCTTCGTCAGAATCGTTGGATCTTTCCCTGCGTTCAGGTTGAGCTCCTTCCATCTCCGATGCTTTCTGCAATAATTGGACATTTTGAGCTTTAAGTCCTCTATCGCTTTCGGCAGTCTCAAACGATACTTTGTCGCCGTCTCTTAGGAATGTTCCCTGAGGTAAGGCTGTGAAATGTACAAAATAGTCATTTCCGTCATCACCGGTTACAAAACCGAAACCTTTTTTTCTGTTGTAAAACTTTACTTTTCCTTCCATTTTCTTTGTTCACCTTTATGCTTTAAAACCGCAGCCTTATTTAGCTACTTGGGGGTGGAATAGAGCCTGTTTTATAAACTTTACTGCTAAAATTAAGGGGAAACTTTATAAATCAAGGTGGGAATGGTTTAAATAAGGTTTAAAATTATACTTATCCATGGGGGCTGTTGCCCAAGAGTGGAATGCGCAATGACGGTAGTGAACACCAACTGAGCTTAGGCCGTGATGAACGGTAGTAACTTCCCAGCGCACACTGATCTTGGATAATAATTAATTGATGATTTCTTGATATTTTATAGACTTGTTTATCAATGTTAAAGACTAAGACTTAATATTTACCTACCATCTTAACCCAGCATAGACTTATGTTCGTCATCGCCGTCATCTTCTACTTTTATTTTGTCAATAGCTTGAAGAAAATCCTCTCGAGTTACATAATCCCGGTTGTCACGTATAGCTCCGAATCCGGCTTCGGTACATACGGCTTTGATCTCAGCTCCAGTCAAATCTGCGGTTAAAGTAGATAATTCTTTCAACTTTACCTTGTTGAGGTTCATCCTTTTGGTGTGGACTTTGAGAATTTCTAATCTACCTTCCTCATCCGGCAGACCAATTTCAATTAATCTATCCAGCCTGCCTGGCCGAATTATAGCCTGATCCAAAATATCTATCCGGTTAGTAGCTCCGATAATTTTGACGTTATCCAAAGGTTCAAAACCATCTATTTCGGCTAATAACTGCATAAAAGTACGGCTGACTTCTCTTTCACCAGAGGTTCCGGTGTCCATTCTAGTTGCGGCTAAAGAATCAATCTCATCAATAAACACAATTGTAGGGGCCTTACTCCTGGCTAAACTAAACATCTCTTTGACTAACTTAGCTCCTTCTCCAATAAATTTTTGCACTAATTCCGATCCGACAACTTCAATGAAGGTGGCGTTAGTACTGTTGGCGACGGCTTTAGCTAGCAAAGTCTTCCCCGTACCGGGAGGACCATATAATAAAATTCCTTTAGGCGGATGAATTCCAACTTTTTCAAACAACTTAGGGTTTTTCAATGGAAGTTCAATTACTTCCTTAATTTCCCGGATTTCTTTCTTAAGTCCACCAATTTCACTCCAACTTTCTTTAGGTTTATCCAAAATAATAAATTTTTCCACATCGGAGTTAGAGTTGATATCAATCTTATCAACTACATTGAGAGTTTTTTGATCAATAAGGATAGAGTCCCCCGGTTTAAGATCCTTAATGTCTTTAGAAACATAACTATAAAATTTATTTCCGTTAGGCAGACGAACCACGGCGCTTTTATTGCCAAATACATTTACTGCCTCGGCAACTAATAAAGATGGTTTTTTAAGATTATTTAATTCGCTGCTGGCATTGTTAAACAATTCCCGCAGCATAGCCCCCTCTTCTTCCAGCCGGTTAAGGGCGCCTTTCATGATTCTTTTTTCTTCCTCTAACTTTTTCATGGAATGGGACAACAATTTGTTTTCTGATTCCAAGTCTGGAAGGTTAATCGTTTCAGAATAAATTATTTTTTTAGTTTCTTCTTGGTCCATTTGAGCTATAAAATCAGTTTGCTTTTTAAAAGTTGTGAGGAAAGAGGCTCGGTCCTCAATCTAACTCTGTAGCCCGGCCATTCACTCTTAGGCCGGATAATTGTACTGTCCGACCTTCGTAGGTCCAGTCAATTCATTACGTTGGTGGAGTTTCCGATCGGAAACAGCCGTCCATCCGGGGCAAAGAACCGTGTAAGAAGATGTCCGCAGAAAAACTGACAACAATCAGTTTTCAGCGCAAAAATGAGATAGTTTTCTCATTTTTTGCGCTCATCTTAAGGCGGTGACAACAACATTTAGGATAGATCCTACGAAGAACTAAAATTTTGAATTTGGGGTTTTAATTTCTTAACTGGGTTTGATACCCCGTTGCTCTGCAACGATTAATCAATGATTACCCAGTTAAGATTAAAAAATTCCAACTAATTAAATACCCCACAGCTCTGCTGCGATTGGGATTTTTTATTAATTTCAGGTTTAATTATTTATTTAGCTGGCAGTTATGTTTATTTTTTTAATTTTTTTTTCCAAACAGGTTTATGGAAATAAACTTTTTTAAAATTCAATTTATAGAAACTTTTAAAAAGGAAAACTACTTACTTACCTTATAAAATTAAATTAAAGAGGTGTTATGATGGCTAAAAAAAGAAAAGCTAGCTCTTCTAGTAAGAAGAAAACAACCAAGAGAAAAACTACGAAGAGAAAGACAACCGCTAGAAAAAGCACTAAAAAGAAATCTGGTGTTAAAAAGCGAACAACTAAAAGAAAAAGATAAGTTTAATTCTTTTTTTATTTTTTTTATTTTTAAAGTTAACAAATTCTAAAATTTATAGTTAGTCTAAAATGGTTGGTTTATTTAGTAATAGATAAATTTTAGTTAGGAGTTAAGATTGTAAATTAATTTTTGGGGTAATATTCAATAAAAAATTCTATTTAGGAACATTTTTATTCGATCTAAAATGGTTTTGGCCTGGCCTTGCACTACAATTTCCTCATTATAATAAAAACTGTGGTTAAATTTATCTTTCCAAGCGGCAGTTATCTTAAATTTGTTCTCTTTTTTTAACGGAAAATTTTCCAAGTTCAGAATGATTGAATGTTCATTTTTTAAATCTTCCAATTGCCATTCATTTCTAAAACTGCCTTCTTCAAGTAAAAGGGCGATATCTTCGGGTATGGAAAAAGAGTTTTTGTTTAAAGTGATATTAAAGCTGAAAGGCTGACCGTAAGCAACTTGTGCCGGCAGGCCGGCGGCAATTTTTAAGTCAGGATCATCTATTACTACATATTCTAAAGAGGTTTTCTTTTCTATATCTCCATTTTCAGCCCTTACAATTATTTTTTTCCATCCGGTGGTGCTAGTATCTATGGTTAGAGAGTGTTCAACTTGTTGATTAATTGGCAAATCAATAGTTTTACAGTCAGAATTTAAGCAAAATTTAAGATCCAATAAATTAGTATTACCAATATTTTTTAAATTGCAGTTAACAGCAGCTGAAGTGTTTAATTTTATTTCCTGGTTGTATTCACAATTAAATAATGTTTTTCGAGAATAGCTTTTATCTTCATCAGTTATCATTAGTTTGGATATGTCTTTTTCAGTGTAAAACACAGTGTCTTCCCTAGATATGAAAGAGCTGTCAACAGAAACATTTTTTTCAGAGTAAATCAAGAGTGGAAAACTGTAATAATAGCCTGATTTCAGGTTTTCAGATATTTTTATTATCCAATAGGTTTCTTTTACTTCCTTGGGTGCCAATAGGACGTTTCGCCGGCCTCTACCTACAACTTCCAAGCTTTCTGGCACAGCCAAATTTAAAGTAGTGGATAAATAATAGTCCGCCGTATTTTTGAGTATCCCTTTAACTAAGTTATAACTCCCCAAATCTACTTCATTAGACAATATTTCGGAGCTAAGCTGGATTTTTTCGGGTACAGGCGTACCTTTTTTTTCTATATGGAGGTAAAATTGCAGGGGTTTGGTTTCGACTTGGACATTATTTGATTTCCAGCTAAATTCTACCGCTCCTTCAGTAGGATCGACACTTTCGGATAGCTTAACATGAGTAACGTCTATATAGCCGTATTCACCAAAAGTAATATCAAAACTAACCCAGCCAATAGTTGGAAAATAAACTTCCGCCCAACCGTGGGGCTGCCAGTTTTCAATGAAAAGTTCTGAAGTAGTATAACTAATTCCGGATACAAATCTAGCAGGTATACCTAATGAACGGGCCATAGCAATGAATAAGGAGGTCATTTCATCACACACTCCCTGTTTATTTTGCAGAACCCAGCTGGCGGTTTGAGAAGCTTTAGCAGTTAAAGTATTTAGTTCGTATTTAATATTACCCTCTACCCAATCAGCTAATTTAAACACCACCTTAAATAAATCATCTTCTCCATCGGCTAACTCAGAGGCGATAGCTATAATTTTGGGATCATCTGAATTTATAATAGTCGTGGGAGATAAATAATCCTCCCCATCCTGGATTTCTGGTGAAATTAGGGGGAAAGGAATTTTAGTCTTAACTTTGATGATTTCATTATTAGTCTCGATTAAGGCTTGATAGCTAAAAGTCTTAATTTCAAATTTATGATCTTCCCAATTAAATATTACAGTATTATTTTTTACTTCACCAGCGGTATTTTCTTGGAGGATTGTCTGGCGGAAGTCTTCCCGCGGGTAAAGTTTAAGTTGAGCGGATACTTGCTCTAATTGGGGATTTTCTCCAGAAGGTTTTAGTTGAAATTCCCCAGAGATGGTAAGGTCAATGATTAATTTATCTTGTATGTAAAGATTTTCTTCCTGAGCGGAAACGGATATTAATAATACTAAAAATAAGACTAGGCTCAGAAAGTTCTTATTCATAGAAGGATTTAGTCTTAAATAAGATATAAAGTTAACTGTTGGCCGCCTTGGTGTCGTATCCTTAAACTATTTCCCTACAAGCCTTTCCCTACGAAATATTTTTAAGTTAAGTTGGTCTATAGCTATTCATGTCTTTATATTTATTCAATACTCTGACCAAAAAGAAAGAAAAATTTGTTCCGATATCCAAAAGCAAGGTAGGTCTTTACACCTGCGGCCCAACAGTTTATAATTCAGCCCATATCGGCAATCTAAGAGCTTACGTGTTTGAAGATGTCTTGAAAAGAACACTTTTTTTTAATGGATTTAAAGTTAAGCATGTCTTAAACATTACCGATGTTGGCCATTTAACTTCTGATGCTGATGAAGGTGAGGATAAGATGACCAAAGGGTTAAGGAGAGATGGCCTACCATTAACTTTAGCCGGCATGAAGAAGCTGGCCCAAAAATATACTAATTTGTTTGTTAAGGATATTAAACGACTTAATGTTATTTTGCCGGATGAAATGCCTAAAGCCAGTGAAAATATTGCAGAGGATATCGATCTGATTGAAAAATTAGATAAAAATGGATTTATCTACCAGATTGAGGATGGTGTTTATTTTGATACTTCCAAGCTGCCAGATTATGGCCAGCTGGTAAATGGTAAAATAGATATAGATGAAGGACATCAAAGGATAAAGAAAGGCGGAAAAAAAAATAATAAGGACTTTGCCCTGTGGAAATTCAATAATAAGCTGGGTTGGGATTCTAAATATGGTAAAGGTTTTCCCGGCTGGCATATAGAATGTTCAGCCATGGCCACTAAATATTTAGGTGAAAAATTTGACATCCACTGCGGTGGTAAAGAACACATTGCAGTGCATCACACTAACGAAATTGCTCAATCAGAAGCGGCTTGGGGCAAGAAACCATGGGTTAAATATTGGCTGCATCATGAATGGTTAGAATTGGGTGGAAAAAAGATGGCCAAGTCTGGAGAAAATTTTATAACCCTATCACTTTTGGAAGAAAAATCATTTTCTCCATTGGATTTTCGATATTTGTGCTTAGGTACACATTACCGCAAACCGCTAATGTTTAACTATGGTGCTTTGGAAGGGGCAAGCCAAGCTAGAAAAAAATTGGAAGAAAAAATGAAGGAATTTAAGTCTGAGTCCAAGATTATAGACTTAAAATCTAATTTATCCAATCCTAAAAAAATAAACAACCCGTTAATTAAAAAATATCAAGTTAAATTTTCAACTGAAGTTAATGATGACTTAAATACTCCGCAAGCCTTAGCTACCTTATGGGAGGTAATAAAGGACAAACAACTTAATGAGGGAAGTAAATATTATTTGCTTCTTCAATTTGATCGGATTTTTGGACTCAACTTAGGGCTGCTTAAAAAAGTGCAAAAGCAATTAAAAGTACCGCTTAAAGTAAAGCAGTTAGCGGAAGAGAGGTTGATTGCCCGCCAAAATAAAGATTGGAAAACAGCCGATAAAATCCGGCAGGAAGTAACTGATTTTGGCTATGTAGTTGAAGATACAAATGAGGGTTATAAATTCAAGAAGTTAGATGAAGTGAGCTAAAGAGAAGTTTGCATAATTAAATTATTTATCCGCAAACTTCTCTAAACTAAGCTAAAAGTTTTTATAAATCCGGTTAAAAGTTATAATTAATGATTTTTTCTAGGTTATGTTTTGGAAAATTATTGGCGATGATATTAGGGACATATTTGTTAATATCAGACTCATAGCCTGCTTTATTCTCTAAAATGCTAGGAATTTTTGTCCCAGCACATCCTTTCCGGGAACAATCATAAACTAAAGAGGTTGATCCTACAATTAATCCCAGCAATAAGATGCAGCCTTTAAGTCGAGTGGTATATTTGCTCATGGTAGTTAAAGTAGTTATTTATATTAATTATTTAAAAATGATTGGCTTAAAACATAAGTATAACTATTATTTACCTCCTGCTAGAGCTTGTTTAACAGCCTTAGGGTCATAACCTATGATTATGCTGCCACCGATGGTTATAACTGGAACTCCGCTTTGGCCGGATAGGCGGATCATTTCATTACGAGCCTGGTCATTGGAAGTGACATCATATTCAGTATAATTAATTTTATTATCTTTAAGAAAATCTTTAGCTTTTTTACACCAGGGGCAAGACGGAGTGGTGTAAATTTTAACTTTAGGTTTAATCTTAGTTAGTGTTTTGGCCAAATCTAGGGTGGTTAGGAGTTATTACTTATATTATTTTCGGTTGGACAATCTAAGTAAAAAAATGGCGATTCGAATGCTTTTTAATAAGTTAATTTTAAATAGAATAAATGATTATAAATAATAGTTAATAAATAATACTTAAACAAAAAGGTTAATTTAAATTGAAAAATTCACGTAAAATAATCTCCTTAAAAGTAATTTTGGTGCTGTGTATACTTGGTTTTATAACTTCCTTATACTTGATATATAATCACTATTCCCTAGAATCGACAGCCTGTGATTTTGGAAATCTGGTTTCTTGTTCAATTGTTAACAGCAGTATATTCTCTGAACTGTTCAATGTTCCGGTAGCTTTATTTGGAGCATTGTGGTTTGTAGTGTTAGCAGTTATCACCTTCCAATCTTTTAAAAAAAAACATTATCTGGCGTATTCCTTGGTTTGGAATATAGTGGGAATACTATTCGTGTTCTATCTGGTGTGGGCGGAAACTTTCTTAGGAGCATTATGCCCTTACTGTACAGTTGTCCACATAATTATTACCCTCACTTTAATTCTGTCAATAATTCTATTTATGGCTGAGAAAGCGGCGCTGTCTTTCAAATTGTTAAGTTTAGGCAGAAGCTTTATTTTGGCAATTGTAGTGATTTATTTATTGGCCGTATTGTTGTTTAATATACCCTGGAGTGGAAAAAATAATTATGATCTCGAAGCTCAGTGTATAACTGAAAAAGGGGTTAACATGTACGGATCATTTCGCTGTGGTGTCTGCGCCAAAACCAGAGCTATGTTTGGCGATTCTTTCCAATATATAAATGAAATAGAATGCCATCCCCAAGGAGAGAACTCACAAACTGAATTGTGTCTGCAGAAAGGCATAAAATTAACTCCAACCTGGATCCTTGAACCAATGGGAGTGGAACAGAAAAGGCAGGAGGGTTTCAGGTCAGTAGATGAACTTAAAGTATTTGCTGGATGTGAAGTTGAGCCCTAAATGTTGCCGGACGGATTAACTATCCCCCTAATTATCGCAGCGGCTTTAGCTGACAGTATTAATCCCTGTGTGTTTGGTGTCCTCATCTTTCTATGTGCATTTATGCTGAAGACTTTTAAAAATCCCCTAAAGATGCTGTGGGGAGGATTGTTATACTCCTTGGTGGTTTACCTTACTTATTTATTAATTGGATTGGGGTTTATCCAATTTACAGTTTCATTTGGTGTTTCAGTAATTGTTTATTGGATAGCGGCAGTTCTGGCCATACTGGCAGGGTTGATTGAAATTAAGGATTTTTTTTGGTATGGTAAGGGATTTAGCCTGCAAATAATTCCAGGAGCAGCTAAGAGGATAGGTTATTATACCACTAGAATAAAGAAAAGTTACAGTTCTCGAAGTTATAGGGGTTATTTAGGCGCCGGACTGTTAGTGGTGTTTGTAGTTTTAGTAGAATTACCTTGTACTGGCGCCCCTTACCTAGTGGTTTTAGCATTGATCGGACAGGGAAATTATGTTCAAGGTCTACCCCTGCTATTATTGTACAATCTGATATTTATCCTGCCCCTCCTAGTAATAATCGGATTAGTTTATGCTGGAAAATCAGCACAAGCCTTGGAAAAATGGCGTAAGGAAAATAGAAAATGGATGAGGCTGGGAGTAGGTTTGTTTTTAATTGCGTTGGGAATTTACATGATTTTTACTATTAGTTGAAAATATTTAAGTGGGGGGAAGTTAAAAAATAGAGGTAAAAACAAAATGGTTAAGAAGAAAATAGTATCTAAAAAAACGAAAAAAACAAGGAAAAAAAATTCTAAAAAGAGTGTAAAAAGTAGTAAAAATGTGTGTGATTATTGTTAGAAAGGTTTATTAACTTTTTTTAATATTGTATTTTAATTAAAGAGGTCGAAATAGTGGGTAAACCAGTAATTAAACCAGTACCAAAAATAGACAATATCCTGAAATTAAAACTTCTAGCCAATCAAATTAGGCAGGACATCATTAATTCTCTGGCCGCGGCTGGTTCAGGACATAGTGCCGGTCCATTAGGGATGGCCGATGTTTTTACGGCATTATATTTTAATATCCTTAAGCATAATCCTAAGTATCATTTTTGGGAAGGACGTGATAGGATTGTACTGTCAAATGGGCACATCTGTCCAGTGCTCTATGCAGCGATGGCTAATGCGGGTTATTTCCCCAAAAAAGAATTGCAAACACTGCGTCATTATGGTACGCGCCTGCAAGGACATCCCCACCGTTCCACATTGCCAGGTTTGGAAACAACATCTGGTCCGTTAGGGTCCGGTTTAAGTCAGGCTGCAGGAATGGCTTATGCCTTGCAGATGGATAAGAAAAAAAACCGCGTTTTTTGTTTGATGAGCGATGGAGAACAGGAATGCGGACAAACTTGGGAGGCAGCAATGTTTGCCGGCAAAAACAAATTACAAAATCTCACCGCGTTCATCGACAGAAACAACATTCAAATTGATGGCTATACCGAAGATATTATGCCGCTGGAACCGTTAGCGGATAAATATCGCGCTTTTAATTGGCACGTCATTGAAATAGATGCCAATAACATCCCAGCGGTTATCAACGCATGCAATGAAGCAGCAACAATTCATGAAAAACCGACTTTAATCCTGGCCCATAATATTCCTGGCAAGGGGGTTTCCTTTATGGAAAATGATTATCTGTGGCATGGAAAGCCTCCGACTGCCGAAGAAGCGAAGGTTGCGTTGGCAGAATTAAAAGCCTGGCGGGAACGAATTATTAAGGATAAGGATTGAGGAGTGATTGAAGATTGAAAAGTGATTAAATAATGAAATCAATAAACAAAAAGGCACATCTGGTAGGGAACTTATATTCCAAAGACATTAAGAAAGTTAAAACGAGGGACGGCTACGGAAAGGGTTTAGTTAAAGCCGGCGAGAAAAATAAAAATGTTGTTGTCCTCTGCGCGGACTTATCCGAATCGACTCGAAGTGAATGGTTTCAGAAAAAATTTCCCGAACGCTTTGTTGAAATCGGTGTTGCAGAACAAAATATGGCTTCCTTGGCTTCAGGTATGGCAGCTGCCGGCAAGATAGCTTTTATGTCCTCCTATGCTGCGTTTAGTCCAGGCAGAAATAATGAACAAATAAGGACCACAATAAGTTATAATTCATGGGGCAGCAAACCAGGAAGGGAAATTAACGTGAAGATCGCCGGTGCTCATGCAGGCATTTCTGTTGGCCCCGATGGTGCTACTCATCAAGCGTTGGAAGATGTCGGCTTAATGCGTTTACAGCCAGGCATGGTAGTAATCGTGCCGTGTGATGATGTTGAATGCGAAAAAGCAACAATTGCTGCCGCAGAAACGCCCGGTCCATTCTATCTGCGCTTTGGCAGAGCAGATTATCCTTCTATAACTACCGAAAAAACTCCTTTCAAAGTAGGAAGAATCGAAGAATTTCGTTCCGGAAAAGAGTGTACGATTGTGGCCAATGGTCCATTAGTCTATGAGGCGTTAATTGCGGCGAAAAAATTGGAAAAAGAAATTGACTGTCAAGTTTTAAATTGTCATACCGTAAAACCAATGGATGGAAAAACACTTCTTGCTGCGGTTAAAGTAACTGGCTGTGCCGTTACAGCAGAAGAGCATCAATGGCAAGGCGGCTTGGCAGGAGCAGTAGCAGAATTTCTTGGCGAGAATTATCCCGTTCCCATTAAACGAGTAGGCGTTAAAGATAGATTTGGTGAAAGCGGCAATCCGGATGAGTTATTCAAAGCATTTGGCTTGACTGCGGACGATATTGTAAAAGCGGTAAGAGCGGCCGTAAGAATGAAAAAATAGAAAAAGCATGGATACGCCCTGAAAAATTTCAACTTTTTTCTTATTTTTGAACTAAAATTTAATAGTTACTAATCCCTCAGCCAAATTCTCCATTCAGATATTCTCGGGTTAATTTATGTTTTGGATGGTTAAATATTTCTGGTGTTGGGGAAAATTCTATTATCTTTCCATCCAGTAAATAGCAGGTATAATCTGAGATTCGTTTTGCTTGCTGCATATTGTGAGTTACAATTACAACAGTCATTTCATCTTTTAATTTTTGTAGTAATGCTTCTATCTTTACGGTAGCAATAGGGTCAAGGGCGGAGCAAGGCTCGTCAAATAATAGTATGTCGGGTTTAACCGCTAAAGCTCTAGCAATGCATAGTCTTTGTTGCTGCCCCCCAGACAACTTAAATGCAGGAAGATGTAATCTATCTTTGACTTCCTTCCACAGGTCAGCCTTCTCCAAGCTTTGTTGTACTATTTCCCGCAACTGATGCTTATCTTTTATATTCTGGATTCGCAAGCCGTAGGCAACATTATCAAAAATAGACATGGGGAAAGGATTCGGCTTCTGAAAAACCATTCCTATTTTTTTTCTGAGTTCAACTACGTCGGTGCTTTGATCATGGATTGGTATCTTGTCGTAATAAGCTCGACCTTCTACTTTACAATTACTGATAAGATCGTTCATCCTGTTAATGGATCTTAGCAAAGTCGATTTTCCGCAGCCGGAAGGTCCGATCAGCGCAGTAATTTTCCGGGTGGCTATTGCTAGGTTGATATCAAACAATACTTGTTTGCTTGCATACCAAAGATTGAAATGTTCAAAGTTTATTTTTGTATTTTCTGTACTAATTTTACCACTCCTTTTTCTTTCTTAATTTATATCTGATGATGAATACCCCTAGATTAAGGATAAAAGTCAGGCAGATTAATACTAGAGCAGTTCCAAGGGCATACTCTTGAGCATATTGGCTGGAATGCTGGGTAGCCAAAATAAAAGTATGATATGGTAAGGCCATAAATTTGTCAAAAGGGGAAGTAGGCAGGTAACTCATGAAAAAAGTTGCACCTACTACAATGATCGGCGCAGTTTCTCCCATCGCTCGTGATATTCCTAATATTGACCCAGTAAGAATTCCACTCCAGGAATGGGGCAACACATTTCCTTGTATAGTCTGCCATTTTGAAGCTCCCAGAGCATAACTGCCTTCTCTTAATGAAAGTGGGACGGCTTTTAGCGCTTCTTCACTGGCGGTAATTATCCAGGGCAAAGTCATAACTCCTAAAGTTAATGAGGCTGCTGCCAGCGAAGTTCCTAACCGCAGAAACAATACAAAAAATGATAATCCAAATAATCCATAAATTATGGAAGGAATGCCGGCTAGATTTCTGATGGCCAGTTTAATTGATCTGGTAAATAAATTATCTTTGGCATATTCATTAAGATAAATAGCTGCACCTATACCAATAGGGATAGAAGCCATGGCTACTCCTATTCCCAGAAAGACCGATCCAAGTATTGCAGGAAAGATTCCTCCTTGTCGGATATCACTGTGCGACCACATTTTAGTCAGGTAATTTATATTAATCACTTCTGCCCCCCCCATAAAAACAAAAATAAATACTAAAATCAGCACTGCCACAGAAAAAAATGCAGCTACCCTGATAATCATGAACACAATCTTTTGTTTATTGTTTTCACTGATCATATTTTTTACCATTGATATTTCCGCACTTGTTTTTGAATAATTAAATCTGAAATAAAGTTGATTACAAAGGTTAATGCAAACAATACTAAACCCATGGCAAATAAAGTTTGATAGTGTAAGCTATCTTTCACCACTTCTTTAATTTCTATAGCAATATTAGCAGTAATTGGCCTGATCGGATCAAAAAAAGAAGTGGGCATGGCTCGGGAGTTGCCGGCTACCATCAAAACGACCATCGTTTCTCCGATAGCTCTCCCCAATCCTAACAACACTGCAGCAGAAAGTCCAGAAAGTCCCGCGGGAAGTAAAGTCATACGGATCATCTGCCATTTTGTTGCTCCTAAGGCTAAGCCGGCTTCTCTAAATTCTTTGGGCAGTGACCGCAAAACATCTTCAGAAATACTAACTATGGTCGGTAAAACCATAATCCCCACTATAATCGAGGAAGTAAGAGCATTAAGACCAGAACTAAGGTTGAAGAGATCAGCAATTGCCGGAGCAAGAAATAAAATTCCTAATAGTCCCAGTACTACAGAAGGAATTCCGGCAATCATTTCAATAATCGGTTTTACTATCTCTCGTACGTTGGGCCTGGCTATTTCTGACAAATAAATTGCGGCCGCTATTCCTAAAGGAATTGCTATTACTAAGGAACCAAGAGTTATCATTGCGGTTGAAACTAGTAATCCTAGAATGCCCCATTGTGGCTCTTGATAAGCAGTTGGATTCCAATCTCTTCCAGTAAAAAAATCTCCTGCTGAAACTTGAGTAAAAGATTTTATTCCAGTAGTAAAAAGAAAAAGAAAAATCCCAATTAGGGTGAGTAAAGCAATTGCACCAGTTGCAGAAAAAATAAATTTGATTACCTTTTCTTTTAGGTTTTTACAACTACCACTACCCATTTCTTAACCTAACTGCTCTTCATTGAGCTTCTTTTCAGTTAAAGTAAGGGGCAGGAATCCAGATTTAGTAACTATTTCTTGACCTTTTTCACTTAACTCAAAGCGAAGGAAGTTGTAAAGAGTAGAGCCTTGTTCCGGTTTTTTGGCAAAATATTGGTATAATAATCGGGAGATGGGATATTCTGCTTGGCTGGAATAATCAAGGGGTGAGAGATATTCTGAGTTTTGGTCTCTGGCCACTTTGATGACTTTTAGGCCGTTGATTACTTTACCATCGTCATCAACTACATATCCTAATCCATCATACCCAATACCATTTTTATCTTGCTTAACTGCTTCCACTATAGCCTGGCTGCCTTCCAAATTTCTCATATTTTGAGAGTAATCCCCTTTTACTACGTCTTCCATAAAGAAGACATAAGTTCCGGAAGTGCTTTGCCGTCCGTAGAGGGTAATCTCTTGATTATTACCCCCAACTTCTTTCCAGTTAGTTGTTTCTCCCTTGAAAATACTGCTAATCTGCTCCAAAGTTAATTCTGAGAGTGGATTATCCTTATTTACTACTACTGATAACATATCTCTCGCAATTATTAATTCAGAAGGATTTATCCCTCTTTCCTTAGCTTGGGTTATTTCCTTTTCTTTCATGGCACGGGAAGAATCGGCAATATCGGCTTCTCCATTAATTAAAGCAGCAATCCCGGTCCCTGAACCACCACCAGTAACCGTCATTCTTACCTGAGGGTCTTGTTGAGAATATTCTTCCGCTAAAGCGGAAACTAACTGTACCAGTGTATCCGATCCTTTAATCTCTAAACTATCTCTGTTTTTTACTGTTTCTCCTATCGCTCCTCCGGTAAGTTCTTGCGGAGTGGAACATCCAGCAATAAAAATAATTAAGCCTAATATCAAAGCTAAAACATATCTTTTCATGATAGCACCTCTTCTTAAAATCATTTTAATTGGATAAGGTTAGGATAATTTATATAAATGACCTATAAATACTATGTAGTTAGTGCAATAATTTATATAGTTAAGGTATAGGCTTATATTGTGCATAAACGAAAAATACAATTAATTGCTGGTGCTACCTATTCCGTCTCTTTACCCAAGGAATGGGTCAAGAAAAATAATCTTAAAGAGAAAGAAGAAATTTTACTTTATGAGAGGAATGATAGGACTCTAGTTATCTCTCCTTACTCTATTAAGGAAAGTAAGCCTAATGATATTTCTTTAAATGTTGATGATTATGCCCCCACTATCGATCAGGTTTTATTTGCTATTTATTATATCGGGATAGAAAATATTACGTTGTTCTCCATGAAAGAGCTATCTAAAGAAGTGAAAGCTAAAATTAGGAAAACATTGTCTAATATGAGCGGCACGGAAATAATCCAGGAGGACCAACAGAAAATCATCATCAAGGTTCTAATAGATAAATCAAAGCTGGATATTTTTCAAATAGTTTATAGGATTGGGCTGATTCTAGATCTATCTATTTCTAATATCATTGGTCAATTTAATCTAAGTGAAATAAAGATGAATGAAACAGAAATCGATAGACTATATCATTTAATCGCAAAAATAGTCTCTTTGTCTCTGATCGATTCAAATATTCTTCACTCTTCTAATATTAAAAACGTATCTTTTATTCCATCTTATTTTCTGATAGGTAAAAGACTGGAAAATATCGCTGACAATATAAATAATCTTTCAGAATATTTATATGATAAAAAAATAAGCTTTAAACATATGGAAATATTACAAATTATAAGAGCTGAACTTAATCGAACAATGGCTTATTTTATGCGTATCCCGGGTAGTTTTGATATCTTTAATAAAATGGATGAACAAAACTTACATCAGATGAGAATACTTCTTTCTACAATAAAAGATACTGCTATCCGTAATTACATCGGTGATATAGCTAGATTTACTTTGGATGTGCAGGAAGAAATGATCAATATTTCATTTTATAATCAACTGATTCAGAATAAAATATTGTGAGCCTGTTTACTAATACCTCTTCTATTTCTATCCCTTAAGGCTTTTAAAATATATTATCTGCCTTTCCCTTTTCAGTGCGTCTTTCTTTGTTCTGAACGTACCAAGAACTTTTTGTCCATCTTTGCTGTACAACACCCATTTATATCCTTCTTTTTTAAGTACCATTCTCTGCTCCAACATTTAATGCCGCTCTGTGCACTACTTCGTTGAGAGCAGGGTGGATATGAATAGTGTTTTGCAATATTGACAAAGCTTTTCTTTTATTAGCTTTCATGGCCACCACAACTTCATGCAAAGCAATTGAAGCTTCCGGTCCAATGATGTGAAAACCTAGAATTTCTTTAGTTTTCTTATCCACAATAAACTTGGCAAAACCATCCTTCTCTTCCATAGCTGCTCCCATGCCAGTATTTTTATAATAGTATTTGCCAACAGCATAATTTTTCCTAGCCTGACGGGCTTCCTGTTCAGTTAGGCCCACTCCAGCAACTTGAGGTGAAGTGAAAATAGCATGGGGCATGGGATAATAATCTACTTTGATTTTTTTAGATTTAAGTACATTATGGGCAACTACTTCTGCTTGCAAGTTAGCGGCATGCTTAAATAAATAAACTCCGGTAATGTCTCCCAACACCCAGATGTTCTTAACACCGGTTTCCATAAATTTGTTATGTTCTATAAATCCATACTTAGTAGTTTTAATTCCTATCTTTTCTACCTTAAGTAAGTCGCTATTGGGCTTTATCCCAGCAGCAATTAATATTTTTTCGGCACTGACATTTTTTGAAGATGAACCCTGCTGGAAATAAACTTTAATCTTGGCACCTATTTTTTCTACCTTGCGGACTTCAGCGTTAGTTATTAAGTGGTATCTTTTTTTCCAAAGTTGGGTAAATAAAGAAGCTATTTCTTCATCTTCCCGAGGAATTAGGTTTGAGGCCCGCTGGATTATTGTTATTTTACAGCCCATTGAAGCATAGAAGTAACCTAGTTCTACTCCAATATAACCTCCGCCAATAATAATCATGCTTTTAGGAAGCTTTGTTTGGCGTAAGGCTTCAGCGCTAGTTAAGTAGGGTACTTTTTCTAAACCTTTGATTGGCGGGATTAAAGGACGGGCTCCGGCAGCGATAACTATTTTTCTTCCTTGAATTCGCTCTCCATTTACTTCTAAGGTATTTTTAGTTACAAACACCGCCTTGCCCCTGAATAAAGTTTGGTTTTGCGTTGCGCGAACGCCGGTTTCAATTTCTCGCGAATCGGCATCTACTAATTTATTAGCCCGGCCGGTGACCGCAGGAAAATTTATTTGATTAATTTTAGATTTAATCCCAAACAACTTAGAGCTGCGGATGATATCCGCAACTTCAGCGGTATGGATTATCATTTTAGAAGGTATGCAGCCGCGGTTAAGGCAGGTACCGCCAAGAGGCCCTTTTTCGACAATGGCAACTTTCAATCCTCTATTGACCGCAGCAACAGCCACATCCAGCCCGGATCCGGAACCAACGACTATGAGGTCAAAAATTTTCATAAGTGAAACAAATAGTTGAAATATAAAAAAGTTGTTGTTAGGTTGATTCAAATTGCGGTTAAATTAATTATATTAGTGCTCAAAACCCGAAAAATTGTACCCGCCTTAAAATATTTAATGTCGGAACAGTTAGGGTCAATAGGATAAAAGTTCAATCCTTCCCATATTTTGTGTTCAATGCTTTCAGCTAATTCTATTTTAGGCTGTAAATCAGGGTTTATTCGGCCAATAAATTTCAATAAGTGATCAAATTTAGATACATGACTCTGGGATATTTTTTCTAGGGAAGAATAGCATTCAACAATATTAATTAATAGAGGAGTCAAATGTTCATCCGTATTATGTTCAAGATCGAAGGTCAATTCATTTTTGCATCCTGGAAGAGATTTAGCTAATAAATTCCAAACTAAATAATCCTCGGCTAACTGGTCAGAGGTAATTTTATCTGAGAATTGGCTTTTATTAGCAATAGTGCTGATTACCCGTTGGTAGGAAGCAATGGAAGAAAGATTTAGGTGCTCAATTAGGTCAGAACTCATATCTAAATCCAGTCTTTTTCCAAAACCACGGAGATATTCTCTTCTTTTGCCAATATCACTAAGCAAACGATTTTCAACTGTTCTTTCATAATCTTGACGGGTTGTTTCCTTAAGTAAATCCTCTTTATCCAAAGTAGTGGCAATATTATAAACGGTGGTAAGCTGTCCAATTAAGGGCGGACCTCGCTGCAAGGAGGATAAAGGAAGAAAAAAGTTGTTGGGGTAATTGTTGAATATCAACTCGGCATTCAGCGGCCGAAATTTATCTTCGCCTAAATGATTTAGATCTCCTTTAGATATCCCCAATTTAAGTCTATCACTTACATCCAATAAAAAAATATACTTATCTCTGCCTAAATCGTCCCAAACCAATTCCAATTTTGGACGTCCATCCGGTATATAAATTGTGGTAATAATTAGGCTTTGAATATGAACTGTTATTTAATAGTTGTTTACGGCGGTATAAGGTTATTATTTTTGGTCTTATGGACTCCTACAGCGTAGTAACTAACCTTTAAAAAATACTTCTACTTTATAAAAAAGGTGGCTAAGATATTTGTAACCCGAAAAATACCGGAAGCGGGATTAAAATTACTGGCTAAAAATAATACTCTTAAAATTTACCCCGCTGATAAAGCAATCCCTAGAAAAGATTTGCTAGCCGGAGTTAAATGGTGTGACGCGCTTCTATGTCTGCTTACTGATAAGATTGATAGTCAAGTAATTAAGGCCAACCCCCACCTTAAGATAATTTCTAATTATGCAGTCGGATTCAACAACATTGATGTTAAATCAGCCACTGCCAAAGGAATACCAATAGCCAATACTCCCGGGCCAGAGATTGTGGATGCAGTGGCAGAACATACTTTTGCCTTGATGCTGTCAATCAGCAAACGAGTGGTAGAAGGAGACCATTTTATCAGGAGGGGAAAGTATAAAGGCTGGGAACCGATGCTGCTGCTGGGTCAGCAAATTAAAGGTAAAATTCTAGGGATAGTAGGTTTAGGCCGAATCGGAGCGGGAGTAGCTGAAAGGGCGGGTAAAGGTCTGGGTATGAATATTTGGTATTATGATGTTATCCGAAATAAACAATTTGAACGTAAATATAAAGCTAAATTTGTTTCTCTGCCAACCTTACTAAAGCAGGCTGATATTGTAACTGTACACGTTCCATTAATTAAGGAAACCAAACATCTTATTGGAATTAAGGAATTTAGCCTGATGAAAAAGACAGCCTTCTTAATCAACACTTCCCGTGGACCAGTGGTGGATGAGATAGCTTTAGTTAAAGCATTGAAAGCTAAAAAACTTGCAGGTGCAGCTTTAGATGTGTTTGAGTTTGAACCTAAATTAGCACCAGGATTAATCAAGCTTAAGAATGTAATTTTAACCCCACATACAGCATCAGCTACGGTTGAAGCTAGAGAGGAGATGTCTGTCTCAGCCGCAAAAAATATTCTGGCAGTGCTACGGGGTATGAAACCAACTAATCTAGTAAATCCGGAAATTTATGACCAGAAATGATGGTTTTTTGGTTCAATAAGTTATTAAATTTAACAATTTTATTGGGTCTTTATAGCATAGATATTGGTTTTATTTTTTATAGTATCTGCGCATGGTTTTGAATTCAACAATTTTTTTTAATAAGGCGGGGATAACCCCGGTAAGGACAATGTTCCTAAAAAGGAATAAACCATTTTTCTTTCCCAAGCTTATAACCATTGGTCTTTCCAGAGAATAATATTTTTTAAGAGGTTTATGATGTTCTAATCTTAAGATATTATCAATAACCACTTGGGCCTGTTTTTCTGCTCCCTGAGCTGTTTTTTCTTCCGGCAGGTGAGCTATATCCCCCGCGGCAAAAATATGGGGGCGGCCTTTAACTTGCAGGGTATCGTCAACTTCTACAAAGTTAGATTTATTAAGAGATTCAGAGAAGTTTTTCTTTAGAAAATCATAATTGGGTTTTATGCCCGTACAAAAGAAAGTTAAGTCAGGGGTTAATATTTTTCCAGAATTGGTCATAAATTGATTATTTTTATACTCAACCTTTTCATTTAATATGACCTCAACTCCTCTTTTTTCTAAAAACTGCTGGGCTAATTTTCTAGCTTTAGGATGGTTCCTAGGCATAAGTTCAGAGTTAGCCTGAACTAAAATTATTTTTTTAAGAGGAAATTTCTCGATGACCTCGGCTGCCAACTCCACTCCGACTATACCTCCGCCGATTATCAAAACATTTTTGGATTTAGATAATTTCTGAGCATACTCTTGGAGTTCCTTGGATCTGGAAGCAAAGACCATATTTTTTTCTTTAATAGGGCGGTTATAGATAGATCCGCTGCAAATGATTAGATAATCATAAGAAATTTTATGTTTAGCGGTTATAACTTTATGTTCATTTAAATCTACAACTTCTTCAACAATTATTTTAGTTCGCGGCAAATAAGTGCTGTGCTTAACTTGAATTTTAGCAGCATGCCCCGGCTCTATCAGGGTTCTTAATATTCCAGGTGTAAATTCAAAATAATCTTTAGTGTCAATTAAAATTAAATTAAAAAATGGTTCTAATTTTTTAGCAGCATAAGCGCCGGCAAATCCTCCGCCAATAATTACTAAATTTTTCATTTATCTTCAGAAATACGGGCAGTTTAATTAATTTACTCCTGATATTAAAAATATAAAAACAAAAAATGAATAATTTATTTTTTCTTACCCATAATTCTAAACATGGTTGTTCCACAAGTGGGGCATTTTCCTTTCATGGCCTTTCTTACAGTACCGCCTTTGCCTTTCATGGTTACTTCTTTACCATCTTTCATCTGTTTTTTTGCTTTACACTTAACACAATATGCTTCAGTCATATCCAACACCTCAATAGTATATTATTGTACTCTTTTATGCTTAAATGATGGTTGGTCTTAAAAAGATTTCGGAAATCTAAGCTTATTTAATCTCGTTCTAGGGATTAAACCCCTAGTTAGTTGCAATTGGCGGGCTCGCTAAACAATAGAGAAGTTTGCATAATTAAATTATTTATCCGCAAACTTCTAAAGAGAATTTGAAATAAACGTAATTTTGGCATTAAACAAACGATATATTTGCCCAAATTACTATTTTTCAAACTTCTCAATAGTAAAATTTCTACGAAATTTGAAAAATTATAGAGAACTTTGCAAAATTAGATGATTTATTATTAGCAAATTTCTAAAGAGAAGTTTGAAATAGTCGTAATTTTGACCTTAAACAAACAATATATTAACCAAAATTACTTTTTTTCAAACTTCTCTATAATAAAAAGGCAGGACGTTTAAACAGAACCATATTCTGCAAGAGTCATAACTTTTGGCTTTAAATCTTCAAGTTTTGTTTTTAATCCTGCTACATGACCTAAACCAATAACAGCAACTAATCTGCTGTTTTTATCATATAAACCTCTAATTTTTGTCCCCATCGCTTCGTCTCTTTGAGGATTATAAACCTGCTTTAATACTTGAACTACTTGTGGAGGTATAACTTCCTCCATAATTTCAAATATTTCAGGACCTCTAATTATTTTAATAAGTTCTTCTATTTCTTCCGCTTTTTGATATATTTGTTGATCATCTCTTCTAAAATCTTTCAAATAATCATCAATTCCACCGTTTAATTTTTTAAGCAATGGCTTTACTAATTCCGAATCTTCAGCAATTTGCTTATACATCCATTTTATTGTTTCAACGTAAGATTTAACAAATTCTTCTTTACCATCCGCAAAAATAGAAATATCAATGTATTCTAATTTTGAAGCAGGATTTCTGCGGGTATAATCTCTTGAAGATTTAAATTCGTAACCCATTACATCATTAATGATTCTATTAGTCTTGCTCTTTGTCTTGGATTTAAATTCAAACCTG
The DNA here is from genome assembly GCA_035289845.1 of Candidatus Nanoarchaeia archaeon. Taxonomy (GTDB): domain Archaea; phylum Nanobdellota; class Nanobdellia; order Woesearchaeales; family GW2011-AR9; genus DATDWB01. The sequence goes on from DATDWB010000028.1 coordinate 26,655, forward strand.
ATTCATCAATCATTGCATTAATCTCTCTCTGTTCTTCTTCTGGTGATTTTCGCCATATATCAAAATCTTCTCTATCTTTATTAAATTCAAGAGCAATAATAGACGGAGAAAGTCTATCTAAAAGAGTATCAAGTCTTTCTCTGCCATCTAAATCACTATGTACTGTTCCTACCAAATATAAATCTACAGAGCCAATTAACACCCTATAATTAATAATTCCTCCTAAAATTATTTTTCCACTCCCAGCTTAAATCTAAACTTATCACTTTCTAAACAGGTCTTTCCCTTAAAGAGTATATTTTTTACATTCAATACCGCCTTAAGATCATCTTCAATCACTTTAATTAAGTTTGCAAATTCCTTCTCTTTACTAATAAGAATTAAAGAGGAGAGTTCTTCTTTTAAAGACATTTGACTTTCAGACTTATATTTTCTAACTAGGGAGATTATTTCTACTCCTAGGTCGCCGGCCTTTTCAGCAGATTCATTAATTAACTTAGAATTGTATTTTGGCCAGGAAGAAAGATGGATACTTTTTTTGCCTTCGATTTTATTAAAGTAAAGCTGGTAAACTTCCTCGGTTATATGAGGCATTATCGGGGAAATTAATTTTAGCAGGCTAAGAAGACTTTCTGATAATGCAAATTGAGCGGCTTGCCGGGGTTCATTCCCCCGCTGGTCAGGGTTGTATAACCTATCTTTAACTATCTCTAAATAATTGTCACAAAAAGTATGCCAGAAAAAATTTTCTACTTCACTCTTAGATTTAAAATATTCATAATTTTCAAAGGATTCAGTACTTTCCTTAATCATGCGGTTTAACTTGCTTAACAGCCACTGGTCATAGGCGGCCAGTTTACTGGGAAGAGATTTGGATATTTTATAATCTTCCAGATGCATCAAGCAAAATTTAGAGGCGTTCCATAACTTGTTGACAAACTTATGTCCCGTTAATACATCTTTCTCTTGGTAAGGCAGGTCGTCCCCTAATTTTACCGAGGCCGCCCAGAAACGGAAAGCATCAGCACTATATTTTTTAATTACTTCCTGAGCCACAATAAAGTTGCCTTTACTTTTGGACATTTTTTGTCCTTTAGGATCCTGTCCATGCCCAGAAATCATAATATTTTTCCAAGGAATGTCTTGATGGTGCAGATAAGATTTAACCAGAGTATAGAATGCCCAAGTACGTATTATGTCATGGGCCTGAGGTCGAAGGGACATGGGCAAGAATTCTTTGCGCTCGTCTTCACTTCCCCATCGAGAATTAATTTCGGGAGTAACTGAAGAAGTCATCCAAGTATCCATAACATCCATTTCCGGTTCTATTTTGATTGAACCGCAGCTGCATTTGCCGGTATATTTTTGTTCTCGAGGGTCGATAGGTAAATCTTTTTCCTTAGGCAGCAGAACTTTTCCACACTGTTGGCAGTACCATACCGGGAAGGGAACACCATAATACCTCTGGCGGGAAATTCCCCAGTTCCACTGCAGATTTTTAACCCAGTGATCATATCTTACTTTCATGTGCTGGGGATACCAACTAACTTTCTCTGCTATTTTTAAGAGTTCTTCTTTCTTATCCAGCACTTTAATTTGCCATTGCTGTTTTTTAAGAAATTCAATCTCCTGTCCGCAGCGTTCATGAACGTTTACGGAGTGGGTTATGTTTTTTTGATTAATCAACTCCCCGTTTTGCCGGAGGTCAGCTAATATTTCTTTCCGCGCCTCCTTAACATTCAATCCGGAATATTTTCCGGCCAAATCATTCAATCTTCCATTTTCAGCAAGTATAATTCTCAAGGGAAGCTTATGCCGGTGCCATTTTTCTATATCTTCCTTATCCCCAAAGGTGCAAACCATCATCAATCCAGTCCCTTTGGTTGGATCGACATTTTCATCCGCCAGAATTGGAACCTTGTAATTAAAGATGGGAACTAAAGCTGATTTTCCGGCTAGATGCTTATATTTTTTATCCTGGGGGTTATAACATAAAGCCACACAAGCAGGCAGCAATTCCGGCCGGGTAGTGGAAATAGTTAAAATGGATGAAGTTTTAATGTTGGCTGCAGTTTTAACTTTGCTGGAGGGCGGTTCAACTTTAAAATTAATATCATTAAAGCTGGAATCAAGATCTACATTTTCTAGATCAGCTTGAGCAATAGTTGTCTGGCAAGTGGTACACCAAGTAGTGGGATTGTAAGTTCTTTCCAAATGCCCATTTTGGTATAAGTCCAGGAAAGATTTCTGGGAAACTCGGATTGCTTCCGTTCCGATGGTGTGGTACAGCAAATTCCAGTCAATTGAAAAACCCAAGCGGGTAAATAGGTCCCGGTAAGTTTGTCCGGTTTTCTTAGTTTCCTGCAGGCACAACTTAATAAATTCTGACCGAGTAATTTTGGATTTGTTTAAGTTATATTTTTTTTCTACGTATCTTTCCGTAGGCAGGCCATTGTCATCAAACCCGATGGGGAAAAAAACATTATATCCCTGCATGCGCTTATATCTAGCCATAAATTCGAACTGGGAATAATGCATCCCGTGCCCAACGTGCAAGTGGTCGGCGGAAGCGTAAGGAGGCGGGGTGTCTATACTGTAAATATTAGAAGATTCTTTAACAGTCTTTGGCTCTTCAAATTTATAAATCTTATTTTTTTCCCAAAACTGCTGCAGCCTGGGTTCAGCTTCTTGAGGATTGTATTGGGATGGAAGTTGCATTGGTCAACATAGTGGGAAGGTATTTAAATATTTAATGTTCTATTTTTTAGAATATGAAACTACGCACCTGGATGGGGGAATGGCTGGTTGTTTTTACGATTCTGGCTACGGTTACGATCGCGACCGGAAATAAACCGCTAGAGTGGGTGGGGGTCTTTGCAGTTCTGTTTACCTTTGGCCATGCCGCAATTAGTAATAGGATGGCTGAACGGCAGGCTAGGATGGTTACGCCGGATGTTCAGTGTTATAAATGGAGCGACCGTTATTTTATCTTCAAAGAAGGATTGTGGTTCATCTACTTTCTTTTCTCTCAGAGTTACGCTGCGCTAGTGGGGGTGATTATATTTTTGATCTATCCTTTCTGGCGGAAGTTGTATAGAAAGTGGAAACCGTGGGAGATGGAAGGGGTATTGCACCCCTGCAGCAGGAAGTAAATGGGCAGGGTAATTAGTTTCATTCCTGGGTCTTCTTACCTCTGCTTTGGCTTTCCAGCCATCCGGCAGAAGTTATCTGAATAAATTCTGCGTTAGCCTGCATTTCGGTGATATTTCTAGCTCCACAGTAACTTATCCCGCTTTTTACCCCTTTAATTATACTTTTTATTACTTCGCTTACAGAACCCTTATAATCAACTAAGGAAGAAACTCCTTCCACAAACACGTTCAATCGTTCCTTAACTTCTTTGCCTAAACTTTTCTCTTCTCGGAGATGATTGCTCTCATACGAGGCGCTGCCAATGTATTGTTTATACCTTCTTCCATCTTGGATGATTATCATTCCCGGTGATTCGTCCGTTCCGGCAAAAAATTTTCCGGAATAAGCAGTGCTAGCCCCCGCAGCTAAGGATTTAGTAACATCTCCCGGGTAAGCCATCCCTCCATCGGCAGAAACTGGTATGCCATATTTTTGGGCCACAGAAGATACATCTTGGACCGCAGTAAACTGGGGCACACCACTGCCGGAAATTATTCTAGTTGTACAAACCGGACTGGGGCCTATTCCAACTTTTAATCCGTCCGCTCCGGCTTCAATCAATTCTCTAGCGGCCTCAGCAGTGGCAATGTTGCCAACCATAATATCAGTATTTGGAAAATTTAGTTTTAACTCTTTTAATCTTTGAATCGCAAAATCAGAATGGGCGTGGGCAATATCTAAAACTATAACATCGGCTTCGGCTTCAATTAAAATTTTAGCCCGTTCAACTGTATCTTTAACTCCCACCGCGGCTCCAACCCTTAATCTTCCTTTTTCATCTCGGCAGGCATGAGGCCAATACTCATTTTTTTTAATGTCTTTAGTAGTAATCAATCCTCTAACTTTTTCATTTTCTAACAAGGGCAGCTTTTCAATTCGATGTTGATGAAGGATAGTCTTGGCTTCTGCTAGAGTAGTTCCATACGGAGCGGTAATCAATCTTTCTTTAGGGGTCATTACTTCTGAAACTGGCCTGCTCAAATCATCTTCAAACAGATAATCCTTAGAAGTGAATATACCTACCAATTCCTGGTCTTTAATTATCAATAAACTGGTTACTCCTTCCTCCACCATTTTTTTTACTGACATTTCAATAGTGGCCGTAGGTTCAATACAGATTGGATTTTCAATAATGTGGCTGGTGCTGCGTTTTACTTTCCTTACTTCTTTAACTTGTTCTTCAATAGTTCCAAATTGATGAATTATCCCTAATCCGCCTTCCCGGGCCATAGCAATAGCCAGCTTATGTTCAGTAACGGTTTTCATGTTAGAACTAACCAAAGGAATATTCAAGCAGATATTGCGGGTAAATTTAGTTTTTATGTCGGCTTCACTACGGGATTTAAGAACTGTCTTTTTGGGAACCAATAGCACATCAGAATAAGTTAATCCGAGTTTCATCATATCACCCGGTAAAATAAAATATGCGTTGTTGTTTAAATAGATTGTGGAGATGTTAAAGAGAAAAGATTATATAGTTGGTAACTATTTAATAGTCTTAAAATTAAGGTTAATTTTAAAATGGTTAAAGAAGCGGTGGCAGTACACAAATGTGTGGATCGTTCTATTTATTTGCAGGCTAATAATGGAGATATTTTATTGTTTTATAGTACTAGACCAATGCTGGTAGATAATGATTGTACGACCACTTCATTTGCGGGAGAATATTTTGTTCCGGCCGATATGGCTACAGAACTTTATAACTCTATCAACGCAGGTCATGATCCTTCCAGAATCGTTAAAGAACTAGGGTTGGAAAGACGGACTGTTTCTTCAGTTTTAGAAGATATTGCTAGAAGAGATGGTGGAACATCTCCTGCTCCAAATGTTACAAGAGATGGTGGAACACCTCCTGCTCCAAACATTCCTGATACATACCATCGTGGTGCAGCTGGACTTCACGCAATTGTAGACGACTTTGGTATTGGTACGCCAGTGCCGCTTAGATATTTTGATAATGGCCGCGATCGCAGATTGTCTGTTAAGCGGATAAGATTGAAACCTGGTCCAGGCGGTCTCGTGCCTTATGTGGATGATGATTAATTAAATAATTCTAATATTTTTCCAATTTATCTCTTCCGACATTCATCTGCAACTACTTTCAAAAATTCTTTTAAGTATTCCATCTTACTTTTTGCTTTTTCCGCGTCTTCCATAATTGCGGGGATAAGAAGGTTAATCAACTCTGTTCGAGCTTCTGTTGGTTACAGTTCAATAAACTTTAAATAGTGTTTTTCTATAAAAGTAGTAAATGGTGGATCGATCGAAACCAGACTTGTATGCAATTCTAGAAGTAAATCCACGAGCCCGAACGGAAGTTATTGATGCAGCTTATAAAGCATTGATGAAACAATATCATCCTGACATTAATCAGGACGATTCTAAAGGCAGTTCGGATATTGCTAGACAATTAAATGAAGCTAGGACTACTTTGCTTAATCCTAATTTAAGATCTAAATATGATTCGTCCAGAAATATACTTAATAAAGGGGGTAATCCCATTATCAATGGCTACCGTTTTTTAGAAAAGATTGCGGAAGGGGGTTTTGGGCCAACTTTTAAAGCTGAACATGTAGAGTCTGGACTGCCAGTTTGTGTTAAGGTTGGACATCAAATTTCCCCGCAGCATGAACAAGTATTAAGGGATGAAGCACGGGCCATTTGGGATTTACGTCATTATGGTATTCCAGTCATGCGGGACATGTTCAAAACTGATGATCAAGGCTTATTTTTGGTCATGAGCTATATACCGGGACCAACTTTAGAAAAAGTTGTTCAGAAAGCAGGCAACGGCTTAGATCCTGAACATGTGGCGTGGATTACGGAACGAACACTAAATGTCTTGATGTATCTGCATTACCACGGGGTTGTTCATGGGGATGTGAAACCGCAGAACATTATCATCCAACCTGAAAAACATGAGCTAGTACTAGTGGATTATGGGCTTTCAGCAATACGTCCAGAAGCTAAAGCTGGAAGTAAGGGCCATACTGAATTATTTTCTTCTCCGGAACAATTAAAAGGTTTGACTATACTTCCTCAATCAGATTTTTATAGCTTAGCCATGACGATGATCTATGCTTTGGGCGGGGATATGAACACAAAAAGAGTTCCAGAATCAACTCCCAATCCAATGTGTAATTTTATTGCCCGCTGCTTGGTGCGCGATGTTCTGTCGCGTCCAGATTGGAATTCAGAAAATTTGTTTGAAAGTTTCAAGAAAGTAAGAACGGAATCTTTTGGCAGAAGTCGTTCAGCAATGAAGCCCCTACCCGGGGCATAAATGGAGGATTGATAAATATGTCTGAAGCAGGAGATTATGAACCAGGTGATTGGAAAGGCCACGATTTTGCATCCGCACGCCAGGATTATGACCGGTATGCGAAAAGGAGTTATGCTGATGCACAAAATTCTAAGAAAGATGCAACAAAATTGGTACCTCAGTCAATGAACACAAATAGTTCCGCCCCTTTAGTTATTGCCTGTGACGTTACAGGCTCGATGGGGGAATGGCCAGCAACAATATTTTCTAAATTACCTTATCTGGATTTGGAAGGAAAACAATATCTTGGTCCAGATATGGAAATAAGTTTTGCGGCTATAGGAGACGCTTATAGTGACCAATATCCATTACAGGTTAGACCGTTTACTTCCGGAACTGATTTAGCAACCCATCTTAAAGAATTGGTTATTGAAGGGAATGGCGGCGGGCAAGCAAGAGAAAGTTATGACCTACCTGCGTTATACTTTTCCCGTCAGGTGGAAATGCCCGGAGCAATAAACAAGCCGATCTTTATTTACATTGGAGATGAAGGAATATATGATTTTGTGGATAAAGATCAAGCTAAAAAATGGGCTAACACCACCTTAGAAGGACGGCTCTCATCTAGACAAGTTATGGAAGAATTGAAAGATAAATTTTCAGTATATATTGTACGGAAAAATTTTGGCAGCGGTTCAGGTGATTCCAGAAACGATGCAGATCAGGCCATACAGCGTCAGTGGGAAACGTACTTAGGTGCAGATCACGTAGCAATCTTACCTAAGGCAGATCGGGTAGTGGATGTAATCTTTGGTATTTTAGCTCAGGAAACTGGCCGGATAGATTATTTTCGTGACGAAATTAAAGGAAGGCAGAGACCGGATCAAGTGACAGAAGCACTTAAGTCGTTAAAGTCAATCCATACTGGTTTACCTGGAGCACCACTTCTTCCCTCAGGTAAATCAGTAATGCGGCTTCCGGGTGGAAACAAAACCAAACCTATCTTATAATTTTTTTATTTTTTAAATTTGTTTTTAATTTTCAAAGTATTAACAAAAGTATTAAAGAGAAGTTTGCATAATTAAATTATTTATCCGCAAACTTCTCTAAACAAAGGTGATAACTAAATATCGCTCCTCCTCACAACAACTTTAAAAAATTAAATCCTAAAAATAATTAAGGTGTATGTTTCATGAAAGATTTAGAATTGTTAGTAACTTTATGGCCTACATTTCCCCACTTTAAAAGGTTCGCTCAGGACAATAGGCTGGCGGGTATAAGGTTAAACAGTGCCATGATTGAATTGGAAGAGTTAGGCGACGAATTACAACTGGCTCAGAAAATTGGCGGTCAAGTGCCTTTATATTTTGATGTTAAGGCCAGGCAGCTGCGGGTAGCAGAAGTAATACCTAATTCAAATTATCTTGAACTGATTTTGAATCACCCCATCAGCGTGAAAACTCCAACTGAAGTTTTATTTAAAGCGGGAGAAGATTGTGCTGTTTTGGATAAAGTTAAGGAAGGGAAACATTTAATCTTTCAGGGCGGACCGCATTACAAAGTTAAAAAAGGCGAGTCACTTCATATAAGGCACCCTAGTTTAGAAGTTGGAGGTTCAACCTTTGCAGATTCGGAAATTCCTAAAATCGAAAAAGCCAAAGCAGCTGGATTTGATAAATTTTTTATGTCCTATGTTGAATCCCAGCGGGACATCGATGCCTTCCGTGAACTAGTGGGTGATGCCTACATCATTGCTAAAATTGAAAATAATAAGGGATTAAATTATGTTGCTAAAGAATATGTCAAAAAAGATAATCTGGCACTGATTGCGGCCTGCGGAGATTTATATGTGGAGATAGGCAGACCCCATGAAATAATGGGGGCGCTGAAGTTGATAATTGAGAAAGACCCGCAAGCATATGTTGGGTCAAGAATGTTATTGTCAGTGATACACAGTCCAGTTCCGTCCTTTGCAGATTTATTGCAATTGTCGTGGCTGTATGATACTGGTTATAAAAGGATGATGCTATGTGATGAGTTATGCTTAAAAGAAGATTTGCTAGGAACAGCAGTAAATGTTTTTGAAAGTTTCCGGGAGACTTATGCTCATGAAATACAAGAACAGATGGCTGTCGAACAATATGTTCCAATGGTAGGCAAAATAGGGATGATACAACTAGCAGAAAAGTTAATTTATTAAAACCAAGCACGTGGTTGGGCAGGAATAAATAAGAGTTATAACCTCTAGAAAAAGTATAATTCTGGAGATATTTTTAAATATAACTCCCTCCCAACAGTTTCATGTCCCTATTTACTTTAAAATATGCCCCTCAAAATTCAGCCCAAATTCTAGGGCAGCAATTGGCAGTTTCCCAATTGAAGGATTTTATAGTTAATTATAATACTCAAAAACATAAGGCGGCCATACTTGTGGGAGAAATTGGGGTGGGCAAAACTAGTTCCGTTTATGCGCTGGCAAAGGAATTAAATTACGATGTTCTGGAAATTAATTCTTCTGATCTAAGGAATGCCGAAAATATAAAATCATTCCTAGATGCAGCTTTGGGGCAGCAATCACTATTCTTCCGCCCCAAACTGATTTTGATAGATGAAGTCGATAATATCTCTGGAATAAAAGATAGAGGCTGCATCCCGGCGGTAGTAGCAGCGATTGAGAAATCTAAATTTCCGATAATCTTAACCGCTAACGAGTACGAAGACAGCAAACTAAAGCCGCTGAGAAAGACAGCGCTGCAAATAGATTATCATAAATTACAGTACCGGACAATTTCCCACGCCTTGGAATTAATCTGCCAGCAGGAAAATATTTCCTATGAAGAAAAAGCAGTTCATTCCTTGGCCAGGCAGGCTGATGGGGATATGAGGGCAGCGTTATTAGATTTACACTCTTGTGCGGAAGGATTAACTTCGGACAAAGTATTTAATCTTTCAGACCGAAAAAGAACGGAATCAATACTGAATGTGTTAACAGTTATATTTAAATCGTCTACCGCTAAAAACGCTCTAGGGTCTTTAGATAATGTCGATCTGGAAATAGGCGAAATCTTTCTATGGATGGATGAAAACTTGCCCAAGGAATACATTAAACCTAATGATTTGGCTAAAGCGTATGAATGCCTTTCCCGGGCTGATGTATTCAACGGGCGGATTAAACGGCAACAGCACTGGAGGCTGATGGTTTATATATATGATCTATTGACCGGAGGAGTTTCCTCTGCTAAAGAAGAAAAGAATCCTGATTTTGTAGCTTACCGGCCAACGATGCGTCTATTGAGAATCTGGCAGTCAAATATGAAAAATTCCAAGAAGAAACAGATTGCGGAGAAACTAGCTAAAGCAACACATACCTCTCAGCGAGTGGCTGAAAGTCAGGTTGGTTATTTGCAGGAAATATTTAGGCATTCAGATGCTAAAGCGATGGCCGGGGAATTGAACTTGAACAATGAGGAAGTGGAATGGTTGACTCGGTAAGAGTAAGAGCAGGTATTAAATTTAGGATTTAAATTCTAACCCCAAAACTTAATAAATAAATAACCTCTTCTTAACTAAATGACTCACACGGCTCAAGAATTAGCTGCCTTTTGCAAGAATAAAGGTTTTATTTATCCCTCTTCAGAAATTTATGGCGGGGTAGCGGGACTGTATGATTATGGCCACCTCGGAACTAGGCTGAAACATAATTTTGAAAACTTATGGAGGAAATATTTCTTAGGATTAAATGATAACTTCTTTGAGCTAGAAACAGCTAACATAATGCATGAAAATACTTTCAAAGCTTCCGGGCACTTGGAAAATTTTATTGATCCACTAGTAAAATGTTCAAAATGTGATTTTTCAGACCGGGCCGATCATTTTGTGGAAAAAAATGTTAAGAAGAGAATTGAAGGATTTACTCCCAACGAGTTAACTAAATTAATTCAGGATAAAAATCTTAACTGTCCTAAGTGCAAGAGCTCATTCAAACCGGTAGCGGGGTGGAATATGATGTTTCCACTGCAAATGGGAACAAATTCTTCCAATACTGCCTATTTAAGACCGGAAACAGCCCAATCACCCTATGTTAATTTTAGATTGCAGTATGAATTGCTGCGTAAAAAATTACCTTTGGGTCTGGCTTTGATTGGCCGAGCCTACCGGAATGAAATCTCTCCGCGAAATCTAACTTTACGTCTGCGAGAATTTACTCAAGCTGAACTGCAGATTTTTTTTAACCCTTCTAAAATTAAGGAGCATCCTTTTTTTTTTCAGGTAAATGAGTATCCGCTGAGGGTTATGCTAGCTGAAGATCGGGAACAAAACATGATCGTCGAACGATCGGCAGAAGAATTAGTGGAGTTAGGGCTGCCTAAATTTTATGTATATCATCTGGTTAAGATCCAGCAATTTTATTTGGATGTTCTTCATATTCCTAAAAATAAATTTAGGCTGTATCAATTGACTGATAAAGAGAAGGCTTTCTATAACCAGTATCATTTTGATATTGAAATAGAATTAAATGATTTTGGATATACTGAGATGGGTGGTCTGCATTATCGAACTGATCATGATCTGAAAGGGCATCAGGAAATATCTAAGCAGAACCAGGAAATAGGGGACGAATCCAGCGGAGATAGTACTGGGAAAAAATTTATCCCTCATGTTTTGGAATTAAGTTTTGGAGTAGATAGGAATGTGTATGCCCTGCTGGATTTAAATTATACTAACAATCAGGAAAGAGGAAATATAGTATTAAGGTTAGAAAAAAAGTTAACCCCTTTCTATTTTGCAGTCTTTCCCCTAGTTAAAAATAAACCGGAAGTGGCGGCTAAGGCCCGGGAAGTGTATGATCATTTAAAAGAGTTGTATCCCGGTTTCTATGATGAAACTTCCAGCGTAGGAAGGAGATATGCTAGGGCGGATGAGATTGGGGTGAAGTACTGCTTGACCATAGATTTTGATAGTTTAGAAGATAATTGTGTGACCATCCGGAATAGAGATACGACCCAACAGGAAAGGCTGCCCATAACGGAGCTGAAGGATAGGTTGTATGACTTGTTCATAAGTTAAATTTATAAGTTCAGGTTGACTTATAATGGTAAGATGTTGGGTCAAAAAAGAGGTTTTTCAGCAGTTTTATTGATTATGACAGTAGTAGGGGTTATTGTACCTTTAACACTATACTTGTTTGCGGTCTCAGTCCAAATTAAAACTTACAGCTTCTATGCTTTTGTTTCTTTTGCAGCTCTGTTGGCAGTACTGATAATAGCCAATTTTTTTTCTGCGGAAATGAAATTAAGGCATAAATTAGAAGAAATTGAATCTTCACTCGGTACTATTTCCTTAGAAGTTCTTAAACAGAGATATTTGGGGATATATAATCTGTATCTCAAGACTTCCGAACGGTATAAACGTAATTATTACGGCCGGGTAAACAAGATTAGGGAACGGGTTGAGTCCTATATTCAAGCTAAAAATAAAATTGATAACCTGCTGCGGGGGATTAACAGAGGGAGTTTACAGGAAAGGCAAGGCCGATATCAAGAGATACATGCGGCTTACCAAGCTCTGCCTCTAGAGAATCAGCAGGCTTATTATGAAGAAATAAAACATTTGAAAGAGCAGCTGGAGAGAGAAGGATGATATTTTTTGGGGGATATTTGATCTAAGCCTAGAAAGAGATTTCTATTCCCTTCAACAGAAAATTATATAAAACCAACAGCCTAAGGCTTGCATTATGGAAATAAAAGATGTAAAAGCCAATCAAGGCAATGTTGATTTAGTAATACAAGTAGTTAGTAAAGAAAACCCTCGCTCCTTTGAAAAATTTGGCAAGCAAGGGACTGTTTGCAACGTCATAGTGCAAGATGATACCGGGAAGCTAAAATTAACTCTCTGGAATGATGACATAGATAAAGTTAATATTGGAGATAAAATCCATCTTAAAAATGGCTGGTGTTCGGAGTATAAGGGGGAAAAACAGTTATCTTCCGGAAAATTGGGTTCAATTGAAGTCCTGGAAAAAAATGCTTCCAAGCTAGTAACTAATGACCCCAAAATATTAAACCGTATGAATGGGAATAATTATTCCGAAGATGATTCTGAAGGTGAAGAAGGGGAACAGGAAGGAGAGGGAGATTATATTGCAGATGAAGAGATGGTTGAGGATTAGGTTCACCACTAATTATTTTTCTATTTTTAGATAACCTTTTTATAGGCGTTCTTATTAAGTAGGTTCATGAAACTCCTCCCTTCTTTAAAACAAGTCAAGCGGTACATATTATTTGACCTAATCTCGGGTAAAAAGTTCGAATTCAGCGAAGTTGAAGCGGAAGTTAACTCCGCGCTGTTATTATTCTTAGGCCAGTTAGGAATGGCTAAAGTCTCGCCCCTGCTTATAAAGGAAAGATATAAGAACAATAAATTTATATTAAAGGTCAATCATAAGTATGTGGATGAGGCTATTGCCGCGATGATGTTAATAAAAAGCATTAAAGGAGTTCCAGTTATAATCAAGTCAGTAACAACTTCCGGCACGATCAGAAAAGCTGCGGAAAAAATTAAGGAGAAATAGAAAAATTTGAAATTTGAAATTTAAAATCAAGTAAGTTAATAAATTAAATTTAATGAGGTGTTTATCATGCAAGGAAACAAACAAATGATTGATAAAATGGGTTATGATCGTTCCATTACCATGTTTTCTCCCGATGGGAGATTATTACAAGTAGAGTATGCTAAAAAAACCGTACGCCAGGGATCGACGGCGTTAGGAATTGTATGCAAGGAAGGAGTAGTATTGGTAGCAGACAAAAGGATAACTTCCAAAATGATGGTTCCGGAAGCCATTGAAAAAATGTTCAAGATCGATGACCATATCGCTGCCACTGCAGCAGGAATAATATCCGATGCACGGGTATTAGTAGATAGGGCTCAATTAAGAGCTCAACAGCACAGCGTGACTTATGATTCTAAGATTGATATTCTTTCAGTAGTCAAAGAAATGTGTGATCTGAAACAAATCTGCACCCAATCTGCGGGCTTAAGGCCATTTGGGGTTTCTATGCTAGTAGGGGGGGTAGAAGAGGATGGCACCCTAAAATTGTTTTTAACTGAACCTTACGGCTTATATTTCCAGTATCGGGCCAAAGCCATCGGTGAAGGAGAAGTTGAGGTGGATGATTACTTAACTAAGAAATACAAACCTACTCTGAGCTGCAATGAAGCGATCAAGCTGGGGTTGAGTGCCATGAAAGAGTTTCTTAAAGACGAATTTAATTTCGAGCGGGTAGATGCGATGTTAATTACCGTTGCTGACAAAAGAGTCAGAAGCCTGTCTAACGAGGAGATGAAGAATTTTTTAAAATGATCCTTAAAAGTAGTCTCAAAAAATAAGCTCCTAAAATAAAATTCTAATGTCCAAGAAATTAACGGCGGCCCGAATTAAAAAGTACGGGCTAACTTTTGAAATTAGTGTGGATTCAGATAGAGCTCTGGAGTATAAACGCGGCCAGGCAGAGTTGGATGAAGTTTTATTAGCTGACCATATTTTTAGCGATGCCCATAAAGGGTTGATTGCCCCGCAAGAAGATTTAAAGAAAGCTTTTGCGACTACTGATATCAATAAAATCGCTGATATAATTCTTAAACAGGGTGAAATTCAATTATCAGCTGAGCACCGATCAGTGGAACGGGAACAAAAACTTAGGCGGATTATTGATTTGATTCATCGCCAAGCAATTGATGCCCGAACCAAGCTGCCTATACCTCCACAAAGAATAGAATCAGCCCTCGAAGAAGCCAAAGTTCATTTAGAGGAGCATAAAACCGCGGAGGAGCAATTAGAAGGAGTAATATCCAAACTTAGGCCAATTCTGCCAATTAGCATCGAACAGAAAGAAATGGTTGTACTCATACCGGCTCAGCACACGGGTAAAACTTATAATTTTGTCAAAAGCAATAGTAAAATAATCAGCGAAGAATGGACCAATGATGGATCATGGAGAGCTAAAATTAAAATCACGGCGGGAATGCAGCAGGAATTTATCGATAAGTTGAATTCTTTGACTAGGGGGGAAGCGGTGGTGCAATAGCGAATACGCCCAAGAAACTTATCGTAGGGAAATAGTTTCGGGATAACACATACGCCCAAAAAACCACAAACCTTTTAAATAAGCAGTAAATTAATGGAGTTATAGAGCGTAAAAGGAGAGATATCCGCACGCTTTTACCCATATTAAAACACCGGTGCGGATACACAAAAATGAGTAATATATTAGTAGAAGAAAGAAAGGTAGTAATACCTGGTGAGGCCTTAGCTGAAGGTTTGGATTATCTTCCGGGAGAAAACACTTACCGGGAAGACAACAAAATTTATTCTAAAGTTTTAGGATTAGTTTCCTTATCGGGTAGAGTAATTAAAATAACCCCTTTATCTGGACCCTATATCCATAAACCAGGGGATAAAGTAATTGGGCAAGTAGTAGACATTCTATTTTCCGGATGGAGAATTGACACTGGTACTGCCTATCAAGGTGTGCTTAATGTTAAAGATGCCACTACCAGATTTATCAAAAAGGAAGAAGATTTAAGCAAAATTTTAGGTATTGGAGATTTTGTCATTGTTACAGTAACTAATGTCACTTCCCAAAACTTAATTGACTTAAGCATGAAAGAACCAGGACTTAAGAAAATTAATGGAGGAAGAATCATTAAAATTGGCTGCAACAAAGTGCCACGAGTTATTGGCAAAAAGGCCAGCATGATTTCTTTAATCAAAGACAAAACTGGCTGTGAAATTACAGTCGGCCAAAACGGATTGGTGTGGATCAAAGGGCCTACTCCGGAAGGAGAATCCCTAGCTGAGAGAGCAATTAAATTAATTGAAGAAAAATCCCACCAAGAAGGATTAACAATAAAAATTGAGGAGTTCCTAGAACAAAACAAGTTATAGGGCTGATTAAAAATGGTTTACAAACAACGATTAGACGGAAGAAAAATTGACGAATTACGGCCGATGGAAGCTAAAGCGGGAGTAATCCCCAATGCGGATGGATCGGCTTCATTTAAAATAGGTAAAACCTGGGCTTTGGCGGCAGTATATGGTCCACGAGAATTGTATCCTAAATTTTTGCAAGATCCAAAGAAAGGGCTTCTAAGATGCCACTATGGGATGATGCCATTTTCTGGTTCAGGGGAAAGAATAAGGCCGGGAAATAGCCGAAGGGCGCAAGAAATTTCCATGGTTATGACCAGTGCCTTAGAACCAGTAGTAGACTTAAGTGCTTTTCCAAATGCAGTAGTAGATATTTTTGTAGATTTACCTCAAACCGATGCTGGAACAAGATGTGCAGCTATCTCCGCGGCAGCTATAGCTTTAGCTGATGCAGGTATACCTATGACCGACATGGTCAGCTCAGTAGCCGTAGGAGAAGTAGACGGGATGGTCTGTGCGGACTTAACTTATAACGAAGAATCTTACGAGGGAATAGTTTCGGATATCCCGGTAGCTATGCTGCATAAGACTAAAGGGATTTCCCTGCTGCAGATGGATGGAGAAATTTCCAAGAAAAATTTGGTTAAAGCGTTAGAATTAGCCGAAGCAGCTACGGAAAAAGTTTACGAATTGCAGAAGAAAGCATTGACTGAGAAATACGTCAGAGATCAAGATGGCAAGGGGAATAATAATGGAAAAAGTGAATATGAGCCCGAATTTGAAACTGAAGATTCAAGGGAGTAAATAGAGGAATTTAAAATGATAATTAACAAAGATTTAGTGCCTGAATTGGCATCGCAAGGGAAA
Organism: Candidatus Nanoarchaeia archaeon; assembly: GCA_035289845.1. Taxonomy (GTDB): domain Archaea; phylum Nanobdellota; class Nanobdellia; order Woesearchaeales; family GW2011-AR9; genus DATDWB01. Next base: position 42,905 of record DATDWB010000028.1, read on the forward strand.
AGGTTAGATAATCGAAGATTGGATGAATATCGTGAACCAATCCTAGTTGAAACTGACATCTCCTGGACGGCAGAAGGTTCAGCCAAAGTTCAAATAGGGAAAACGGTAGTTATGGCCGGTGTTAAACTGTCCATAGAGAAGCCCTATAATGATACCTCTGATGAAGGAGGGATAACCGTTAACGCAGAATTATTGCCGTTGTCCAGTCCGGAATATGAAACTGGACCGCCAAGTATAAAAGCAATCGAATTAGCCCGGGTAACTGATCGAGGAATCAGGGAAGCCAAAGCTATAGATTTTAAAAAATTATGTATCGAACCTGGAGTGAAGGCTTGGTTTGTTGTAATTGATATTATTACAATTAATGACGATGGTAATTTGTTTGATGCTTCGGCCTTAGCAGTACTGGCGGCGCTTAAATCAGCTAAGTTTCCAGAAGTTGATCCCGAAACAGGAGCAATAGATTACAAGAAGAAAACTGATAAATCTTTACCTCTAACCAAAGAACCATTGACTGTAACTGTGTACAAAGTTAAAGGGAAACTGATGGTTGATCCTAATAAATATGAAGAACAGGCTTATGATGCCCGATTGACGGTGGCTTCTGATTCCAAAGGAACTATTTCTGCGTTACAGAAGGGAGGGTTCCATCCGTTGACTGCGGAAGATATTTCCCAGATGGTAGATATAGCTTTAGATAAAGCTAAATTTTTGAGGGGGAAATTAAATCAATCTCTTTAACTGAAACAAATTGAAGTCATTTTTATTTTTATCAATTTTAAACAAAAAGTCTAAAAACAGCAAAGTAAATACTAACCTTAACCATGGTCAAAGAAACTAAACCCTTTAAATATACTAAGTATGAGAAAGCTAGGATGATTGGTTCAAGAGCCTTGCAGATTTCGATGGGAGCTCCATTCCTGGTAAAGCTGACAGACAAAGAGTTGGAAAATATAAGGTACGATCCGATTGAAATTTCTATTTTGGAATTTAATGGGGGAATACTTCCAATTACCGTCAGAAGACCAGGCATTAAATCTAGGGAAAATTGAAAGTTCAATTTCCTGGTTTAGGCAGACTAAAAATGAACAACCAGATTACTTCAGCTAAATTAGACCGTTATTTTTCTATTACCAAAGAGGCTTTAGCCCAAGCTGGACAAGCTCTGGATTCCCAACGCTTGGATAAGGCTAAAGACTTTTTGGATATGGCTTCCCGCTATTTTGCGGATGCCAAATATTTCTCGGAACAGAAACAAGATTGGGTTCTAGCCTTTGCAGCCTTAAATTATGCTCACGGCTGGCTGGATGCCGGGGCCAGGATCGGGCTGTTTAAAGTTAAGGATAATCGGCTGTTTACGGTAGATTAATCCGGTAAGCACTAAGCAGGTAAAATTTAGTAAGTACTACTAAACAGTACTAAATTCAGAAAGATTTATAAATAAGCCTGAACTATAGCTTAAAAAAGAGTTCTGGTAGAAGGTAAAATTAAGATTTAAGGCTTAAGATTTAAGATTAAGGGGGAACAAATAATGATTATTCAAAAGGATTTCCTAAACAAACTAAAAGACTTTGGACTAAATTCATACGAGAGTAAATTATGGATAGCTTTGCTATCCCGAGGAGTTTCTACGGCCGGCGAGTTATCGGACATTTCTAACGTGCCTCGAAGCCGGGCTTATGATGTTCTAGACTCATTGGAAAAAAAAGGGTTTATTATTGTTAAAGTTGGCAAACCAATCAAATATTTAGCGGTATCTCCCGCTGAAGTAATTGAACGAGTTAAGAAAAAAGTAGTTCAAGAAGCCGAACAGCAGGACAAAATATTATCCCAACTTAAAGGCAGTGATATCCTGGAAGAATTAAGTGTACTGCACAATCAAGGAATAAAATTAATTGATCCAACTGACAGAAGCGGGGCTTTCCGAGGACGGGATAAGGTTCATGAACATCTGTTGACTTTAATTAAAGGAGCCAAGAAAAGCATAACTTTAATGGTGTCTAAAGATGGTCTAGACCGGAAATACGATCTGTTAATAAACCATCTGCGCAAGGCAGCTAAAAATGGAGTGAACATTAAAATTTCTATTCCAGCTGGTGCAAATAAGGACAAAGTCAGCGACTTAAGTAAATTTGTTCAAGTTAAACAGGATAAGGATATATCTACCCGCTTCTGCATTGTTGACAACAAAGAATTGTTGTTGTTTTTGACAGACGACGAAAAAGTGCACAAGAGTTACGATTGCGCAGTGTGGATTGATGCTCCGTATTTTGTTGAATATTTCAGCGCGCTGTTTGAGAGTGCGTGGAAGGAGTAGACAATGAGCGAGGAGGTGGTATCTTTTCTGGACGAAGTAGAGCGGTTGGCTGCAGCTGCGTATGGTGTTGTGTTGGATTTGCGGTTAGGTTATGGTCGTGACGTTAAATTAGCTCGCAATAATTTAGAAGACTACTTAACTCAGGAACGTAACTTTTCTGAACCCGATTCTGCTCTTGTTGTTTATATTTTACAAGATTATTTTACAGCGGAAAATTTGGCGAAGAAGGCAGATCTTTCCACAGATAATAAGGATCCAATTGCTGATAATTCTTCGGTATTTCCATTTCAAGCAGATGCTTGGCGGAAAAAAGTGTATACTGCTCGAAAAAGACTCATAGATATGAAGGTAGAAACTACATATCGTGCAGCGATGCACAACGCAGATATTGCCGCCAGCCGTTCTGTTGTCGGAGAATTATATGTCATCGAATTTAGAACAGAAGGTATTGAAGACAGGCTTCATAATCCCTCCACTTCATCACCAGATGATTTTTTTTACAAGGAAGCTCATCTTAAAGAAAATCTTTATAAGGCGGCAGAACTCGAGCATCATGATCAACCCCTATTATTGTACAAAACTACTTTTCGTCACTTAGCTAAATCCCGCGGCTGGCATAAATTATCAGATGCCGACTTAGTTAGGGAATTAGATCACGCGCACGTTCCGCTGGAAGTTGCGAAAGGATGTTTGATGCGTAGGATTGAACGGCCGGCGGTTGGAGCAGGACTGGATATTACTATTTCTGGAGATCAACAACATTCTATTCGTGTTACTTCGAACTTGGTGGACGTCGAAGGTAATCTACAATCAGCCTACGCTCAAATTCAGCCGGGCACGATGTGTACTGCAGCGGAAATAACTAAAGAACGGCTGACAAACGAATCCCTGCGCCAGCGCGCCTATTATACTGCGAATGGAATAATTTATTGTATGCAGGATGGCAAACCGGTGCTGTATATAACCCCCGAAAAAGGTAATTTAGTTTTACGGCATCTTGCTGATGCTCAGAATAGTTCTTATGATCAATTAGTTAATAATCATAATTATCGTCCTTCGCTGGACGAAGTTAGTGAGGTAATCTCCCCCGGGCAAGGTGCGGAAAAATTTGATTTGTCGGACTTGGTATTAGCTGGCGGTAATGATGAATGGCAATATTTTACCATCGGTACGTCGCCTCGGGATTATAGTAAGTTGATTGGAATCGGGAAACGGTTAGCGGAACGAGTTTTTGGCAGCGGTCCAGATTTTACGGCGGCGATGCAGATGTTCGCTGATGCTGGGATTACAGCAACCAAAATAGGGGTCTTGAAACCGAGTTATGTTGCCAGCAATGCAGGCACTCCCCTCGGGCGGGCTTCGTGGCTGGATAGTTTCAGCTACAATTCCAGTTTCATTGCCGATGATCGTACTGTAGACATTCTTAACGCCCTGCGTGGGGTAGCGGGGTAGGCGAGCGTACGCGAGCAATCAGATACTCCTGGGCGCCGAAGGCGCCACTTTTCAGTAGTCAGTTTTTATCGTTGTATATTCAGCTATTTCAACCTCGAGGTTATAACACCACAATATTCTTAAAATAAATTTATTTTATTGTTAATCTCGGCATATTCCTCTCACAGAGGAAGCTGCTGGGCTACATGCCATTGGGCCATGGTCGAGGCGACTTGATTATGAAACCCTTATCTCGAACCAGTTCTGGGATGATAAAACAATCGTGACACGATGCTTAAGAGCATTATGATTGAAACGGTGAAGAAAATAGAGGCTTGATGGCTACAGCACGGGCGGGCGTCGTGGCTTAACAATTTCAATAACATTTCCTACTTCAATGCCAATGATCGCAATGTTAACAATCATAACCGCGTGCGTGGAATAATCCAGCAGTTGTCCGAGGTTCTTTCTATGAAACGACCTTCTAGAAATTTGTGGAATGAACTTTGCTCCTACCCCAACCTCGAACTTGCCTATAAGAAAGCGCGGAAAGGAAAAACAACACGCGACTACGTCCTTGAATTTGAGCACAATCTTCAAGACAATCTTTTGCAATTGCGCAGTGATTTGCTGTTTCATTCCTATCGGCCCAAACCACTGCAAACGTTCATTCTTCGTGATCCTAAAACGAGGAAAATTAGCAGGTCGGCTTTCCGAGATCGGATAGTACATCATGCGCTCTGTAACATTATTGAACAGTTCTTCGAACGAAGTTTTATCTTTGATTCGTACGCCAACCGGAAAGGCAAAGGCACACTGAAGGCAATAGAGCGTTTTGCACACTTCTCTCGGAAAGTAACTCATAATAACACCCAGCGGGCTTTTGTCTTGAAAGCGGATATAAAACAGTATTTTGAAAATGTGAATCATGCTCTTCTCCTGGGCATCATCCAGAAAAAAATAAGGGATCAGAAAATACTGTGGCTCATCAAAAAAATTCTTTCCAATTATTCCGCCGCAGAAAAAAATGTTGGCATGCCTTTAGGAAATCTCACCTCCCAGTTCACGAGAAAAGACAACGATCTTTTCTGTGCCCTGATAAAGTCGTTGCTTTATCTTGGGTTTTGCTAATGTCTATCTGCACGAATTAGATCATTATGTCAAACAGCAGTTGAAAGCGAAATACTACGCGCGCTACGTGGACGATTTTGTGATTCTCGACCGTTCACGGTCAAAACTCGAGAAATACAAGACACACATCGTTTCTTTTCTCGCCACACGACTTGCCTTGCAGCTTCACCCCCAAAAGTCACGTATCATCAATCTTGAGAGGGGTACAGATTTTCTCGGGATGCGACATTTTCCTCATCATAAACTTATCAAAAAGAAAAATGTACGAAAATTTCGTACTAAATTAAGTCTGCTTTCTCTTCGCTTTAAGCAGGGAGAATTATTATATGATAACCTCTACGATTTCATGGAAGGGTGGGTTGCGTATGCCAAGAATGCCGATACGTACCGATTACGGCAGGGCATTTTAACTGTGTTTGAACAGAATTATCGGCAGGAAATGGCGACTAAGGAGATTAATCGAGGTAAGAATTTTTTAATGCCTGCCCTTTAAGAGAGAAATATTTAAATGGTATTAAGCTTATTGAAGGTATAATGGCGAAAGAAGAAATAACCCTCTGGATTGAGCAGTCTTTTGAAGACTTCAAAGCGGCACAATATAATCTAAAAGGTAAACAGTTTCATGTGACAGCCCTTTTAGTCCAGCAGGCAGTGGAAAAGGGATTGAAAGCTCTCTTCATTAAAAAATTTGGTGAAGTCCCAAAAGTACACGATTTAGTATTTCTGGCTAAGCGATTAGACCTTCCTGAGAAACTTCTTCACTATTGCAAGAAAATTTCTCCTTTCTATATTGAAACACGGTATCCTGATGCGAAAGGTTTTAGGAAAACAACTGATTTTACGCTTAACGAGTGTAAAGAAGCTCTTAATAATTGTGAGGAGATTCTGAGATGGATAAAGCTGAACATTTAGCCAAACAGCTGAAGGCTTTCAAGAAGGAGGTTTCAAAGAAAATACCTCTCAAAGCCCTGGTCTTTTTTGGCAGCCGAGCAAAAGGGAAGGGGAAAAAATATAGTGACATCGATTTGTTGGTCGTATCGTCAAAATTCAAGAACAAAAAATTTCACCAGCGCGCAACGGCGTTATATGACTATTGGACTTTAGATTATCCGGTTGATTTTCTTTGCTATACACCGGAAGAATTCAATAAAAATAAAAAGATGATTGGCATTGTCCGCCGCGCAGTTGAAGAAGGAATAAAAATATGACTACTTATCTCCATTGACATTCCTCAGCAACTAATTTTAAGAATTCTTTTAATCGTTCTATTTTTGGTTTCAATTTAATGGTTTCTTCCATCCCCAGCATTGTGTCTTGCTGAAGTTTCATAATGTGCTGGAAATAGTTAATATCAGAAGTGTAATGAAGAGCAACTCTGGCCAATTCTGCATACGGAAAAGGTTTTATGAGCGGTAAATGGGGTTCCCATTCGTGAAAATTATCTTTCAAGATTTGTCCCAATATTTCAGTTTGAGGGAAATAACCACCATTTTTCCCAGTTTGGAAATGGTGTACTTCCCAATAAGCATTGCGGGCGATACGCACTAAGTCCGGTGAAGTAATATCGTTCATTTTTTAATCGCTGATGGAGGGGTATTTAATGATTATGAAATTTTAGCCAATGATAGGCATACCTTTTTAAATTTCTTCTTCTTTTCAAGAATTATGAAACAGGTTCTAATTGTCCGTCAGGATCTAAATCTACCTAAAGGGAAGCTGGCGGCTCAGGCGGCACATGCTTCAGTGGAAGCAGTTCTTAAAACAGATTTGGCTATAGTCAAGAAGTGGCAGCGGGAAGGTATGGCTAAAATAGTTCTTAAAGTAAAAGATGAGAAAGAATTGGTGTATTATTTTCAGAAAGCCAAGGAAGCAGGATTGCCAGCAGCCTTGATTACAGATGCCGGCAGGACGGTTATCGCTCCTGGAACTAAGACTTGTGTCGGAATCGGGCCGGAAGAGGAAGAAGAGATCGATGCAATAACCGGAAATTTGAAATTATTGTAAATTATAGAGAAGTTTGAAAAAAAGTAATTTTGGTTAATATATTGTTTGTTTAAGGTCAAAATTACGACTATTTCAAACTTCTCTTTAGAACTTTGCTAATAAATCATCTAATTTTGCAAAGTTCTCTATACTATAAAATTTATATATTAGATTTTCTAGCAGTTATTTTATGACTTTAGATAGAAAAATTAGGGAGGATTTGGGAGAAATAGGCTTGGTGGCCAGCTGGGCAGCTTTAGATGGGGTAGCTACGGATTTCGCTCTTAATAACGGTTATAATCTTTTAAATCACAATTTAACGGCTATGGAAGGAAACCCGTTGCTGCTAGAATGGATGGAAGAATTAGGACAGGGGTTGGGCCTGGCTGCTTATAAGTTAGCGGGAGTAGCAGTTATTATTGGCGGGTATTACTTATTTAAAAAACTAGGAGAAATAGCCCAGTCTGGAAGCAATCATTATATTCGTGATCCAAAATTTGGAATTTTTCCTAAAATTGTTACCAGGACGGTTTCAATGCTATATGCAGCAGGAGTATTAACGGGGCCAGTATCACATTATTTTGTTTAATTGGGTTTAGTATTTGATATTGGGGTAAACTCTCCTAAAGAGATACAAGTCATTACAATACAAAAACTTTATAAATAGAGTATTTTCTAATCATCCTAAGATGAAAATACCCAAAACGATGAAGCGCTTGTGTAAGTTCTGTAAAAAACATACGGAACATAAAGTTGCTCAAAACAAGAAAAAAACTCCCAGTTCGTTAAGCCACGGGTCAAAATATCGAGCTCGGCTTAGAGGTCAAGCCAGGGGAGTAGGCGGGTGGGGCAGGTATTCTAAACCGGCTATAACTAAATTCAAGCGGGCTGGAGCTAAAAGCAGTAAAAAGACAGATTTAAGGTATACCTGTAATGTGTGCAAAAAATCATCGGTCCAATCGAAAGGAATCAGGTCTAAGAAAGTAGAATTCGTGTGAGGATAATATTTAAAATGATAAGAACTCTCAAAAGTAAATTTATAAAAGTAAGATGTGCTAAATGCAAGAATGAACAAATTATTTTTGGAAATTCAGCCAGTGTAGTAAAATGTTTAGTCTGTGCCAAGGATCTGGCTTATCCTACCGGTGGGAAATCAAAGATTTCTGGTCGAGTGTTGGAAGTATTAGAGTAAGTAGTCTTCTCCTAAACATTTATAAATAGTCCTTTTACTTAGTTAATTATGCTATATCACCGATCAGGTTTTCCGGAAGAAAATGAAATTGTATTGTGTAAAGTAACTAAATTATATCCTAACTCGGTATTTGTGAATCTATTAGAATATGATAAACCTGGTATAGTCCATATCTCGGAAGTATCCCCCGGCAGGATCAGAAATTTGCGGGATTTTGTAAGCATAGATCGGCAGATTGTATGTAAAATCCTGAAGATAGATCAGCAGAAAGGCCATATCGATTTATCCCTCAGAAGGGTAAATTCTACTGAACGGCGGGATAAGCTGGATGAAATAAAGCAGGAAATGAAAGCCGAAGCATTGCTTAAAAATCTAGCCAAAAAGTTGAATCAGCCGCTGGAAAAATTGTATGTTGAAGTTTCAGAAAAAATACTTAAAGAATATTCTCATCTCCATAGCTGTTTTAAAGAGGTTGTTTCAGAAGGTATTGATCTGAAAAAGATGGGTTTAAATAAACAACTAGCGGATGAATTAACTTCAGCGATCATAGACAAATTTAAACCTAAAAAATTTATTATCAAAGGGGAAATTAAGGTTCAGACTTATGATTCCTATGGCTTGGAAAAAATTAAAACTTTGCTAAGCGGGATTGATAAATTGTCACCAACTTTAGGCCTATTTTATTTAGGTGCCGGAAGATATAAATTTAATATAGAAGATGTTGATCATAAAGCTGCTGAAAATACTCTTAAAAAAATCGAGCAGTTGTTAGAAAAGTTTAAGGATAAACTTTCAACTTCTGTACTAGAGCGGGAAAAGAGCGATTAATTAAAAACTGATTGAAGACTAATTAAAGATAATATTAATTCATGGCTAAACAAATTCTAAAGTGCATTCTATGCGGTAAGTATACTCTATTGAAAAACTGTCCGGAATGCAGCAAAGAGGTTGTTCCACCAAAACCCCCAAAATTTTCTTTAGAAGATAAATATGCCAGCTACCGAAGGAAGATTAAACGTGCGGAGCTGGAAAAAAAAGGATTGATCTAGGAATATTATATTGAGAAATAAAAAAATATATTTGGGATTTAATCTAAATTAAAGTTAAGTGAAGTTCCGCTTACGGTAAGGCCGTCAATTTTTCCTTCAAAGATTGAAGATTGGCTGCTGCCAGAAGTTAAATTAACATTTCCTTGGAAATTTTTTACAGTAAGAATTTCTTGCTCCAACGAATAGCTTAATTTTTCTTCAACTTTTAAGGTTCCATCTCCTTTTTCCAACCTAATTTCTTTAAGAGCCAAATTATCTGAATTTAATGAATTATATCCTAACTCCTCAAATTCTATATCTAGGCCTTTAGAAGAAGAAAACACTAGGCCATTTACTTCAAAAACCGCGGTTATTCCATTAATTGTTACGGTGTCAGCATCAAATTTAAGCCGGCCGGTAAAACCTTTTAATTTTAAATTTACTTCACCAACATTGTTAAGTTGCAATTGGTCGTCATTGACTTTAATTTTAGTTTCTAAATCTAGAGACTGAATTTCTAAATTAGTTTCCTGCACATCCTGGTCATTCAGGGGGATGCGGTTAAAGATCAGGTTGAAAGGAACTTCAGTAAAATCTACTCCTCGGGGTTTAACCAGGTTAGTTAGGCTAGAATTATCATCACCGCCATTCAAACTTTTAATAACGGTGCTGGTAATGCCATTTCCGCTGCCATTACGGGTGGTGAGAATAAAAATACCTACAATGATAAGGGTGGTAATTAGGATATAGATTCGTAGATTACTGCGCCCAGAAATGTGAGTTTGATGTTCCATCTTTTAGTTAGAATGGAAATTAAGTTTAATAAATGTTTTGGTAGCGGCTAAGCAGTTACACCGCTTTCTAACACAACATTTTTAAATAACCAGCCTAATTTAACCTTAAATTCAAGGGACAAGTCGGTCTAAGGGCTTACTTGTACTGGAGAAAGACTGTTTCTCCTTAGGATTTAATAAAATAATCTAAAAAAGCTGCCAGTCAGCTAGAGGTAAAAAATGGCACGAATGCACTCCCGAGCTAAAGGAAAAAGTGGAAGTAAAAGACCTATTAAAAAAGTTGCTTCCTGGTCTCCTTACAAAGGTAATGAAGTAGAAAAATTGATTATAAAGTATGCTAAAGCCGGAAAAACATCCAGTGAGATTGGAGTTATCCTGCGAGATAGTTATGGTATAAATAGCATTAGGGCTTTGACTGGAAAGAAAGTAGGGATTGTACTTCAAGAAAAAGAATTGTCCAAAGATTTGCCGGAAGATTTATTGAGCCTGATCCGAAAAGTGATCTCTATCAAGCAGCATATGGAAAAAAACAAACAGGACCAAACTGCTAAACGGGGTTTAGGCCTTACTACTTCCAAAATAAATAGGCTAATTAAGTATTACAAGAGAACTAAAATCCTGGCTCCAGATTGGAACTTAGATATGGATAGGTTAAAGATGTACCTAGAATAAATCGCAGGTTTATTAGTTTTTTTTTAGATTATTATTATTGTTATTTTAGTTATTATTTTAGTTATTTTTTAAGATATTGTTGGGGTTATTAGTGTTGTCTAGTGCATATTCAAGAGATATAATTTAGGACTACTAATGTCGTAAATAACAATTAAGAAAAAAAAGAAAACAAACCTAAATGGTAAAAATAAATGGATAAAAACGAAATAACTAAACCTAAATTAATGGTTATCCAATCATAATTTTGTTTTTATGCTTTCAATATTGGAGGCAATTTCATTGCCTTTTTTAGTAAGCTCCAACAATTTCAAGCGGCCTTCCTTTTTGAAATTTATCAAATCAGCTTTCTGCATTTCTTGCAGTATTTTTACCACGTGGGAATAGGTACAGTCTATCTGTTTGGCCAACACTGATGCGTAAACGCCCGAATCAGCATTCTTTAACTCTACCAGCATCATTGCTGGTTTTTCTCTAAAAAACACGTCAAATATAGATTTATCTCTTCTCAAATTTACACCCCGCTAATCATCACACCCCTTTGTTGATTTGCTTAATGGTTATATTTAAACATTTATTAATTATAACATTCATTTTGCAATGGGTATGTTTATATAAATGTTACGAAATTAGTATCCTAACCTAACTATCATTAAATCGGATAAACTGAGATATAGACCCCATCTTAATTTTTAGTTAAGTTAGCATTAATAATACGAGCAGAGAATTGAGGGTGCAGACTAACTTCTCAATAACACTGCAAAGGAACAATCTTTTTAAAGAATTCTCTTCCTTTACTAGGTATGAATTCTGATGACAGGAATTATGAGACCAATTATTTTCCCTATACAACCATTCGCTCCGGCCAAAAAGAATTGATTGAAGATATTGAAACTGCTTTCTCCAGCCAAAAAATTTTACTAGCCAATGCCCCTACCGGTTTAGGGAAAACAGCCAGTGCTTTGGCGGTGGCTCTAAAGTACGCTCTGGAGAAAGATAAAATTGTTTTTTTTCTAACCAATCGACATACACAGCACCAGCTGGCAGTAAATACCTTAAAATTAATTCAAGAAAAATTTAAGCTGGATTTTGCAGTAGTCGATCTAATTGGCAAAAAATGGATGTGTAACCAGGATGTGGCCAAGCTGTTTGGCAATGATTTTAACGAGTACTGCAAATCGGTAGTAGAAAAAGGGGAATGTGAATTTTATAACCGGTTTAAAGAGAAAAATAATTTGACAGTGGAAGCTAAATTATTAGTAAAGGAATTGCAGTCCCAAATACTGCACAATGAACAGCTGATTGCCTTAGGCAAAGAAAAAAAGATGTGCAGTTATGAAATCTCTTTAAGCCTGGCCAAGAAAGCAAAAGTGATTATTGGTGATTATTATTATCTGTTTAATCCGTATGTTCAATCAACCTTGTTCAAAAAATTAGATCTGGAGATCGAGGATATAATCATAATTGTGGATGAAGGTCATAATTTACCTTCCCGGGTTAGTGAGATGCTTAGCTCAAATTTAACTTCCCTCATGATTAAAAATGGAGTAATAGAAGCTAAAAAGTTTGGTTATCCCGGAATGATAGTTTGGCTGCAGGAATTGATGAAGGTTTTAGATTCATTGGCCGTATTTAACACTGCCGATAAAGAAAAATTGGTCACTAAGGATTTATTTAGGTATAAAATAGAGTCAGTTGTGAATTACGATCGGTTGTTAGATGAATTAGAGCAGGCAGCAGAGGAAATCCGTAAAAAACAACCGCGGAGTTATTTGGGAGGAATTTTGAGTTTCCTTAGTTCATGGCTAGGTGAAGAGGAAGGATTTGTGAGAATAATCTCCCAAAAGCCCAGCAAATATGGTCCGGTAACTAGTTTAAGCTATTCGTGTTTAGATCCAGGAATAGTAACTGCTGATATTTTTAAGCAAGTTCATGCCGGGGTGATAATGAGCGGAACTCTAACCCCAACGTTTATGTACCGAGATTTATTAGGTATTAAAAATTCCATTGAAAAAGATTACAAGTCTCCATTCCTGCCGGAAAATAAATTATCTTTGGTAGTAACTAAAACAACTACCCGGTTTACTTCCCGAAATGATATGATGTATCAGCAAATGGCTGCTGTATGCAGCCAGATTGAGGAATTAGTCCCGGGTAATGTAGCTTTGTTTTTTCCATCATATAAACTTCGCGATGATGTGGGATTATTTTTTAGTTCTAAAAAAAAGTTATTCTGGGAGAAAGCGGAGATGAGCAAAGAAGAAAAGGAAGATCTGTTAAATAAATTTAAGGAAGCCAGAAAGGAAGGCGGAGTTTTGCTGGCGGTAACTGGGGCTAATTTTGCGGAAGGGATTGATTTACCCGGAGATTTGCTTCAGGGAGTTATAGTAGTGGGCTTACCATTGGCGCGGCCAGGAATTAAGACTAAAGAAATTATTAATTATTATGAAAAAAAATTTGGTCGAGGATGGGATTATGGGTATATTTATCCAGCCATGAACAAATGTCTTCAATCTTCCGGCCGATGCATTCGCACCGAAAATGATCGCGGGGTGGTGGTGTATTTAGATGAGCGTTTTGCCTGGGAGAAATATTACAATTGTCTGCCTAAGGAAGGGCTGATTGTAACTCAAAAATTTGAGGAACATTTGCGTAAATTTTTTAATGAGGAAGGTTAGGTTTTCTAATGACCAACTCTTTGTACTAACTTTTAATGATCGTTTTTCTACCTTAGTGTAGTTATTGGCTTATTCAAGTTACTAGTATACAAAATAGTAATATTTATATACCATTTGGACTTTTCTTAGTTATCAAATAATGAGTAATTATGGTGATCACGTGGGTTCCGTAAGAATTCTACCACCCTCACCCCCTCTTCCGGGGCCCATTGTGTTCTTTTATTTTAGGTTATTTAATTTACTGCTGAATTGATGTCCCGCAAGTGTGGAATACTTCATCCACAGTTAGGGTAAATCCGTATAATTCCACAAAGGGATGAGTGATTTCCTTACTTTTTTGTCCGGTCTTTAAAGCTACAACTTCTTCACTCAATACCTGTCCCTGGTGCTTAAGGATAATTTTAATCGGGATAACAACTTCCGTAGTGGGAATTTGACAGTAATCCGGTCCTTCTAAGATCAGCCATTCCACCGCTCCGGCTCCGGTATAACTGCCTCCTTTACGGGGTAAGACATATTCTTCCGGATTCATTTCTGGGTACTTTTCGTTTCGGGCAGTTATTTTAGCTCTAATAAGATTGCACTTGACATTACAGCCGGTGGTGGCATATAGTTCACTGACAAAATAGCAGGCTTGATCGACGCAGGATCGTCCTAATGGACAATCAGCACTTTTAGTACAGGCCGATCCGGCACCTTCATCAATGAAACTTTCGGCATCATCACATTTTCCGTTGGAATTGATATCCAAACAACATCCGGTTCCACTTTGGATCTTGGGGGGGAAACAAAGCAAAGTTTTCTGTCCAGTACTTTCTACATAATCTTGGACTCCACCATAGGAAAAGTAAGCCTGACCTACTGTTGTACCTCGAATGACTAAGATCGCTCCTATTATCACCAAGATACTTACTATAGAAATGAAAATAACTTTATTTTTGTCAATATTTGGGGTGGAATTTGAAGTTTTGGACCGTAGTTCAGGAGGAGAGGTTCCAATTAATGATTTAGTTTGATCTGCAGGGGCAGGAGCCGTATTTTCAGAATATTTAGCATAATTATGCTTCATGGTTTCTTTATATGCTTCCTGGATTTTATCCTTAGGCCAGCCGGCTTGCAGCAGACTGCTTTCAATGGCCAAGTATTTATTGCCTTTTTTTATATGATGGGTTATATAATTTTTAACGTCGGGATGGAATTGCGTTTTTTTTCTATAATATGTTAATACAATGATAGCAATAATTATGGAAGCTACAATCAGCACTACAAATTGGGTTAAGCTGCGCCTTTTTTTATCTACCGATTCCACGTTAACATCAATAGATTCTAAATTTTCCTGTAAGGCTGCCAATCCAGTAGCGACGTTATCAAATCCTTTATTTAGTTCAGTCTTCAGTCCCTGCTGCTGGGTAGAAATTAATTGTAAATTAGTGCTGACTTGATTTAGTTGGTCTTGGAAATCTTTTTGCTTAGTTTTGATAGCGCCCAGTTCCTGTTTTAGGTTTAAATCTTCAGTCTGAAGAATATTGATTTTGTTTTCCAAATCCAGGTTAGTGGCATTGGTGACTGTAGCTACGGTTGGTTCGGTGGGCTGAGGTAGGACTATTTCCGGCTCAAAACAAGTAAAACTCTGTAGGCTGCAGGTATATCCTGGGCCGAAGATGGAGACACAGTCTAGATCTTCCTGGCAGAAAGTGGCCGGGGTGGCCTCTTTAGCATAAATTAAAGATGTAATTAACAGAACTACAATTACAACTACCAAGCTTAATTTTCTCATACCGTCCTCTTTTAGGGGGAATACGGTTTTTTGGTTTATATATTTTTGGTTTTGGGAAAATCTTAATAGGCTTGAATGGTGTTCCATATTATTTATAAATCAGTTTTTTCTAGTTGAGAAAATGGTAAAAATAATTGATGTTAAAACTGATTATAAGCCCCATAATTTTAGCCAGGGCGGAATATTTTATGGACACGGGGCAACCACAACCGTTTATGGTTTGCAGGTTGAAGGAATTGACTTGTTAGGTCTTGAGAATAGGCCAATAGGGGTCTTAGAGCGAGTGGTAGTGGATTTATTTAAAAAAGATGCTGTCCCAGATAAATATAATGAAGTTGATGTATTGTATTGTTTAGTTAATGAAAATTATAAGATTGATGGTATTTCTAATGCAAACAATAACTCTAAGAAATCTCTTCAGGATAAGCTTGTCGTTGGTGATGTATTAACCTTAACGGTTAGAAGGACTGTGGGGACGGGTATTACTTCCATTGTTTAACTATCTACTAACTTTTTGGTTAATTTTTATATAGATTATTATTTTGCTCGTAACTTTTATATAGCGCTTCTTATTTTCTAGAATCAATGTTAGATATTAAGTTAATTAGGGAAAATTCCAATCAGGTTAAGGCTTCGGAAAAGAAAAGAAACCGAGATCCTAAACTAGTGGATGAAGTTCTTAAATTGGATCTGCAGTGGAAGACAGAGTTAGCTTCAATTGAAAAGTTAAAACACCAGCGGAATGTAGTTTCTCAGGAGATTAACCAGCTTAAAAAATCCGGTAAAAGCGCAGTTTCTAAAATTAAACAGATGCAGTCCGTAGGGGAGGATATTAAATCTGGAGAAGAAAAAGTAAAAATCCTGCTGGAAAAAAGAGATGCAGCAGTTAAGACGCTGGGAAATGTGATGCATCCTAAAGTTCCGCCGGGAAAAGATGATTCACAGAATGTAGAACTAAAAAAAGTAGGAAAAATACCTAAATTTTCTTTTCCCCTAAAAAATCACGTGGAATTGGCAGAGCAATTGGGGTGGGCAGATTTTGATTCTTCAGCCAAAACTTCCGGAAATGGATTTTATTTCCTAAAAGGCGATTTGGCCCTTTTAAATCAAGCCCTGATAAGATTTACTGTTGATTTCATGCATTCTCAAGGGTATTTGTATATTGAGCCGCCATTGCTAATTCGGAAAAGAATACTGGAAGCGGCGATAGATGTGCAAGAGTGGGATAAAACTATTTATTCGATTAAAGATGAAGATTTAGCTTTGATTGGTACTAGCGAGCATGCATTGCTAGGCATACATTCGGATGAAACTCTGAGTGAAAAAGATTTTCCTAAAAAATATTTTTCTTACAGTATGTGTTTCCGTAAAGAAGTTGGGGCGCATGGAATTAACGAGAAAGGTTTATGGCGGACTCACCAATTTAACAAAATTGAACAATTTATTTTCTGCAAACCGGAAGAAAGTGATAATTTTTTCCTAGAATTGTTGAACAATTCTGAAGGAATCTTGAAGGCTCTAGGTTTACCTTATCGAGTTATTGAAATCTGTTCCGGGGATTTAAGTTTATGGAAGCAGCGCAGTTATGATGTTGAAGTCTGGAGGCCCACAACTAATAGTTACGGTGAAGTAATGTCCTTAAGCAACTGTACCGATTATCAAGCCCGAAAATTAGGGATAAAGGTAGTATACAATGATGGGAGCAGGGAAGTAGTACATACCTTAAACAACACCGCTTTAGCTACCTCGCGGATAATGGTAGCCCTATTAGAAAATTTTCAAACCAAGAAAGGGACAGTAAAAATTCCGCAAGTGTTAGGGCCATATATGCAGGGTAAAACAGAATTGGGACCAATAAAAAATGAATATAATCTCAGAAATTAATTTAGAAGGCTTAGCCGAGAAAGTTTGGAAGAATTATTATTTAACTGCCAAAGAAAAAATTCCTAATTTGGAAAAGACTGCCGAACATTCCTTAGCTTGGGAAGCAGGTTTAAAATTGTTTGGACACCGAGCGGCTGAGGTAAACTTAAATTTAGGCTATATTGGACCAGAAGTACAAATGATGCACTTAAAAATAAGTTCACCTTCCGGGGAGGAAGATTTGAAGATTTTTTATAATTACGCGGCTTCTAATAAATCCTATGAAACTTATTTAATTGATAAAAAAAATCCTCAAGATAGCGAAGTTATTATGGGTAATAGAAGATTTCCCGAAGATTGCGGAGTGTTAGAACGGCGGTTAAATCCATATGTTCCAGATAAATTTATGAATTTGGATTGGAAAGTTGAGTCCATTGATCGGTTAAATACGGGTGATTTAAGTAAGGATAGGAGAGAGTTAAATAGTAAATCAACTCGTCCAAATAATTCTTATGAAGATGCGAAAAGAACATTTAAAAAATTGGTACTGGGCGGGATAGCCGTTGCTCTTTTAATTTATGGAGCTAGCTATATGATGAAATGCGGCTATGAGATGCAAGAGACTAAGGAAAAAGCGGTGCAAAAGCCTAAATCTAAAGCAGCTTACTATGAGGAAGACCCCTGCAGGCCTGGGTCATCCATTCGCAGTCAGAAAGATTAGGTCGATACAGCCAATCTTCACAACATTAATATAACCATTAAGTAAAAACTTAATTATTATGTCCTTGTTCAAAGATATGTTAAGAAGCGGAGAATCGCTGTTTAGAGATACAATCTTTTTGAGCTATGATTTTCAGCCCAAGATTCTTTACGGACGGGAAAATGAGCAGATGCGCTTTGCAGCGGCTATCAAACCGTTGCTCCAGGGTAATAACGGCCGGAATATTTTTGTCTCCGGAGCACCGGGAATTGGAAAAACTACCGCCTGCCGGCATGTACTGCGGGAGTTGGAAGAAGAAACTGAGGAAGTAGTTCCAATTTATGTTAATTGCTGGAAGGAAAATACTACCTATAAGATATTCTATAAAATCTGTGAAGATTTAGGGTTTAAATTTATCCAGAGCAAGAAAACCAGTGAATTGTTCGGCTTAATAAAAACCAAGCTCAATAAAAAAGCAGTGGTGTTTGTATTTGATGAAATTGACAAATTAGAAGATTATGATTTTTTGTATACTGTTTTAGAAGATGTTTATCGTAAATCTATCTTTTTGATAACTAACTATCGCGATAGTTACACTAAGCTGGATGAGAGGATTAGAAGCCGATTAAATCCGGAATTTCTAATTTTCAGACCATATAGCGAATCCGAAATTGCTTCCATATTAAAGCAGCGCCGGGATTATGCCTTTGTCCAGGGATGCTGGGATGAAGCAGCATTTAAGGAGATTGTAGAGAAATGCACTGAAACCAAAGATATCCGGGTAGGGTTATATTTAATGCAGGAATCAGGGAATGCTGCTCAGGAAAAAAATTCCCGGCAGATCAATGGACAGCATGTGATTGCAGCAATTAAAAAAGTAGAAGAGTTCCACGTCAAACCTAAAGCCGAGTTAGAGGAAGACCTGCAAGTTTTATTAGATTTGGTTAAAGACCATACCGGTAAAAAAATAGGAGATATTTATGCTGCTTATAGTGAGATGGGCGGGGAATTAAGCTATAAAAGCTTTCAGAGGAGGATGATGAAGCTGAAGGAAGGAAAGTTTATTGACACCGAAAAAATTTCGGGAAAGGATGGCAACACCACTATTTTACATTCTTCTGAATATAAGAAATTGACCGAGTATTAGTGTGCAACAAAAGTTAAGGAAATTGAAAGAATTGAGAAGTGTGACTACAAAGTGACAAACTAAGCAAAAGTTTTATAAATAGTGTTTAGTTAGGTTTTCTTAGGTAATTTTAACGATATTAATATGGGAAGGATAATCAACAAAATAAGGCCTAAAGCAGGATTAGCGGCTATTGCAGCTAATGCAATGATATTTTTTTGCACTCCGGAACACAACAGTGCCTTAAACCGCTGGAAGGATCCGGTAGAAATAGTTGAACCAGTTAAAGCTGCCGGAAATAATGAATCTGAATCAGAAGCGTTAACTTATTTTAAACAGTTTCCGGAATATTTGCTGGGGGCGGGTGAAATAAATAAGTTTCGGTACATCGGAGGTTCAGACGGCGAAGAGCCTAAACATGTTTTAGTTCATATTAAGCAAAGCCATTGGGTAGAAGGTTTAGATAAAGAGTTAGGTGAGTTGGTAAAAAAATCGCAGGCGGATGTACTTAAGATAGTATCTTCATTGATGGACAGTTATTCTTTGGATACAGTCTATTGGGAGGGTGTGGATAAAGATTCTTATAAACTGGTTTGTCAAATTTTGGAGAGAAATTATAATATTGGTGAGAAAATATATAATAATCTTTTTGATGAAATTACTGATTTGGAAGATGAATTAAAATATTGCGAGAGTACATCTCTAAATCCTGATGACTGCTCTGAGCTAAGGTATAATTATGAGAATGCAGAAAAAATATATGGTGAAAGGCTTTCTATTGCAGCTCTAGATTATATAAGTTATAAAACACATTCAATTGCCTATTTGCATTGTGAAAAAGGATTAAAAATTAAACCAGCAGAAAGCCGGGAGATATCAGATCTTATTGATACCATGGAAAAATCAAATCTACCTGTCCCGAGCTTCTTATATTATCGTTTAGTATTTGAGGATCGAGAAGATTTTTTACTTAAAACAATTGTTGAAAACGGTGATAAGATTGCAGTTACCGTTTACGGAGCAGATCACAGTTGGTACAATAATATTCAAAAATGGAATCGTGAACATCCAGATCAAAAATTTGCCTTGATTGAAGTTATACCTCAATCTCATCTCAAATAATAAACCAACACTGCAACTCCAAATCCCAGCAATGATCCAATGATAACCTGGGAAGGGGTGTGTCCCAGCGCAAAATGGGTTCTAGTCTTCAACTTTACTTTTTTTAAGATCTGATTGATAATTATACCTTCTTCACCCACACTTCTACGGACTCCAAACGCGTCCCGGATTACAATCACCGCTAAAATTAAACTGATAGCAAAAGAGGTAGATGTTCCTTCAACTAAATAAATAATGGCAGCCAAAGAAACTACGAAGGCGGAATGGGAGGAGGGCATACCGCCGGTAACTACCAAATCTTTCCAGGATAAAGTCTTATGTTTAAACCAATAAATTATTAATTTCAGAAGTTGGGATCCAAAACCGGCTAGAATGACGGCCAGGAGGATGATATTCATGATTGTAGGATTTTTTTATTATTTATATATCTTTTTAAGCAACGATTAGACCACTGGACACAGGTCAAGTCTCCGTAGAATATTTAAACAACAATTCTTTTGATTAGATGAATGAAACAAAAAACAAAGAATATTTTATTGGCCTAGCCATTGCTTTTCTCACCCAACAGGTTTCTTTAACTAACCCAGTCCAGTTGCTGGCGGCGGCTTTGTTGACAATTGTTGTTTCTTCTATTGTACTTCTACTTATGCTTAACTTTAAAACTAAGCCAGAAAATATTATTTCTCAGTTAGAAAATATTAATTTATAGACCGCAACCTTTTTAATCTAAGTTCTTTATTATTGAATAATGCACCTTGGAATAATTATGGATGGCAACCGCCGCTGGGCGCAGGAAAGGGGATTACCTTCCTGGAAAGGCCATGAAGCGGGGGCGGAAGTACTAAGAAATTTACCCCAGTGGGCCAAAGAATTAGGGATTAAGGAATTTACCCTGTTTGTATTCTCGATGCAGAACTTTGAGCGCAATCCAAATGAAGTAAAATTTTTAATGAAGCTGGCTTCTAAGTTTTTTAAACAATTGCTTAAAAATAAAGAATACATGAGCCAGGTAAGGATTAACTTTATCGGCCAATTGCAGCGTTTTGATAAAAATATTCAAGCCTTGCAGCAAGAGTTAATTCGAAAGACACAGAAAAATACTCATTTGAAAGTTAATTTTGCCATGGGTTATGGCGGACGGGAAGAAATTGTAGATGGGATTAAGAAAGTTATGGATGAGTTCAAGAAAGGAAAAATTGTCAAAAAGGATATTACGGTTGAGTCCTTTTCCCAATATCTTTATTTACAAAGCGAACCCGATTTGATCATCCGCACCAGCGGAGAGAAGAGAACATCTAATTTTTTGATTTGGCAGTCTTGGTACAGCGAATGGTTCTTTTTGGATAAGTACTGGCCGGAGGTTGTTAAGGAAGATTTGAAAAAGGTGCTGCAGGAATTTAAGGGAAGAGAGAGAAGGTTTGGGAAATGATTGATTAGAATGCGTTCTTAAGTTCTAGTTTGATGATAATTGAAAATGATTCCATTCCTTGGTTGGGGTCAATATCTGCAATATAGACCACTATTTTTTGATTGATCGGGATGGAAAAACTTTGTCCCTTCTGCCTGCTAATGCTCATAGCAGGCATAAGTATTCCAATATCATTAATTCCAATATTGGTAAGGGTTGCAAATTCTAGGCTGCTAGCACTAATTTCAACATGCTTCCTGGAAAAATGTGCAGAAAGACCTGGGATATTATCCCGGCCTAAGATTAAAGGTTCTTTTTTCTTAAGTTCAAATGATTGGGTATTTTCACCAGGAGATTTTACAATTACCGTGAAAACTTGTTTCATAATCACCGCCTTATCCTCACTCTTTTCCAATTCTTGGGATACGGCAGTTATCTTTTTTAACTCTGCCCGCATCAGGTTCAAATCTTTAAGAATTCCCTGCGCCCGCAAATGGACGTTTTTGGCAAGGATAGGTTTCTTGCTCTTTTTTAGCATTTCCACAGCATTCTTGAATTCATTCATTTTAGGAAGAAGATCATTAAATATAACTGTTAATTCGCTTAATCTTTTGACAATAATATCTATTTCTTTGTCGGCTAGTTTTTGCCAGGCTTCCGGACTCTTATTAAAAAAACTCATAACTCTGGAAAATTTAGAAAGTATTTATTGTTTTCTATACTAAAAATAACACCACTCATCCTTTAATCTGAAACTCAAAGGCATTAGTATCGCTGATAAAAATTTGGTAAACTTTGGGAGAAAATGGATCTACTTCTAATTCCTGGTCCTTACGCAGTGATCCACGGACAGAATTGGCAACAACTACTTGTATGGGGATGCTCCCGGTATTCTTAATGAAGCCTTTACGATTGCGCAAGTGAACCACCACTTGCCGTCCATAAACTGTATCCGGCAGGTTAGGCCAGGTATCGCGTCCTAAACTTACTGGTTCATTAGAAGACAGGCTGAATTTTCGGCTTATACCCCCTTTAGCAGAAGCTTCCACTGAAAATCGAATTCCAGACGAGGAATAAGACCTATCCATGTTTTCTTGCACAGCTGAACTTTTAGAATTATTCGGATTATTTAGAACTATTCGTTTTTGCCCTAATCCTGGTTCGAGGTGGCTAGAGGGGTTGTATTTATCACTATCCCACCCCTTAGGGGTGTTCTTAACTAAAACCATATGGTTTTTAGAGTTTTTGAATATAAATAATTTGTGGCGGTACAGGATATTTCTGCGTTAATTTGTACATGACAAAGGTTTTAGTGGAATAGCTCTTTCTACTAAGCTTAGGAGGTAGTGTTTAAACATTAGTCTGCGTTATGCAAAACAATATAAAATTTAACTACGATTAACTTAATATGGCTATAATTAAGCTGCTAAGTGAAGAAATAATCAATAAAATTGCTGCCGGGGAAGTAATTGAAAGGCCAGCTTCAGTAGTAAAGGAATTAATTGAAAATTCGTTAGATGCGGGTGCTGGCAGTATTAGGGTGGAAATTAAAAATTCAGGCCAAGATTTGATAAAAGTAACCGATGACGGGCAGGGAATGGATGAAGAAGATGCCCGGAATTCAATTCTTCCCCATGCCACCAGCAAATTAGCTTCAGTAGAAGATTTGTATTCCCTTCAAACCCTGGGTTTTAGGGGAGAAGCCTTAGCCAGCATTGCGGCAGTTTCTCAGCTGGCTATAATTACCAAACCTAAGGGTAAATTGGAAGGATTTAATTTGGTAGCAGAAGGCGGTTCTATGGTCAGTTGCGGCATAATTGCCGCAGATCAAGGTACAACCGTGGAGGTAAGAAATTTATTTTATAACACTCCCGCCAGGAAAAAATTTCTAAAAACTGAAGCAGTAGAATTGAGGCATATTATTGAAGTGCTAACTCACTATGCCTTGTTTAATAACCATATAGCATTTAAATTGATTCATGATAATCACCAATTAATAAATTCTCCAGCTTTGATTGACATGCGGGATAACATCGCTTCAATTTATGGCATAGGTTTGGCTAAAGATTTATTGGAGGTTAATTATAAAGATGAAGGAGTAATAGTCAGCGGCTATGTGGCTAAACCCAGCCGAGCCAGGAATGACAAATCTCAGCAAGCTTTATTTGTCAATGGAAGGTGGGTTAAAAATAATGATATTAATAAAGCGGTCTATGAGGCTTTTCATTCTTTATTAATGGTAGGAAAACATCCCATTTTTGTGCTTTCAATTACCATTAATCCCCAAAAGATTGATGTTAATGTACACCCCCAAAAATTAGAAATTAAATTTGAACAAACTGAGAAAGTTTTTTCAGCGGCATTTAATTCGGTTCGAGAATCTCTGCAGCGGAATAATTTAATCCCCATTGTAGATGAAATCTACCCTCAGTTTAATATAGGTTTGGGCAAGAATATTTTTAAATATAATTTTGAAAGAAGCACCCAAACTATTTTTCCTTCAGAAAACAATCTATCACCAACAGAAGATTCTTTAACTTGGGCCGGAGTGAATCCGCTGCTGTTGGGTGAAGAGATAAATAGCCATAATAATGACTCTGATGTTTTTAAGGATGCAGCTGCAGTCATACAATCTAACAACCATCATCTGTCTAGTAAAGAGTTCTCTCCCATTTTTTTCCCTAGTATGAAAATATTGGGGCAAATCCATAAAACTTTCTTTGCAGCGGAAACGGAAGGCGGAGTGTTCTTTCTAGATCAACACGCAGTCCACGAACGTATTTTATATGAAAAATTTATGAATCAATTTATGAATTCTGAAGTCAAGATCCAAAGTTTGCTTCAAGGGGAAATAATAAATTTTACTCCGGCAGAGAAAATTTTGGTGTTGGAACATAAAACTGAATTGAGCCGGTTGGGATTTAATTTGGAGGAATTCGGTGATTCTACTTTTGTCATTAAAACTGTACCTTTAATCTTTGGCCGGTTGCAGCATTCGCAGACTATCCAGGAAGTAGTGAGCACCTTGCTGGAAAAACAAAATAGCATTGAAATGTTAAAAGAGGAAATAATCACCCGAATGGCCTGCCGGGCGGCAGTCATGGCGGGGGAGGAATTAACAGTATCGAGATTTGAAACTTTGGTGCAGGAATTGTCCTTAACCAGACTGCCCTATACCTGTCCTCACGGACGCCCCTCATTGTTTAAAATTACCAGCGAAGAGCTGGAAAAAAAGTTTAAGAGGAGAGGGTGAAGTGTTATACCAGATTTAGTACTTATCCTAATCTTAAGGCGGTGACCACAACAGCCAGAGCCTTTACCACCGAAACATTTAAAAATTAGCAGACTTTTATAGCTAAAACAAGAGGTTTAGATAAAAATAATTCTTGGTGTATAAGTATGGAAGAAAGATTAAAAACTGGTACAACCACCATAGGTATGGTCTGTAAAGATGGTGTAGTCTTGGCAGCGGATATGCGGGCTACAGCCGGAAATATGATTGTAGATAAAAGAGCGGAAAAGGTTCACGTTCTTACGGATGATTTTGCAGTTACCATTGCAGGTGTAGTTTCAGATGCTCAATTATTGATCAAATTAGTTCGAGCGGAATTAAAACTAAAAGAAGTTCGGACTTATAAACGGCCAACTTCCAAGGAAGCAGCTAACTTATTAGGCGGTTTATTATATTCTAATATCCGCCGGATGAGTATGATGCCGGGTATTGCCCATTTCTTGTTGGGAGGAAAGGATGTGTCCGGAGTTTACTTGTATGATTTATTTCCAGATGGGAGCGTAACTAAGATTAGAGATTATGTTTCTTCAGGTTCGGGATCAGTGTTTGCCTACGGTGTTCTAGAAACTCATTATAAACCGGAGATTACAGTGGCAGAAGGGGTTAAATTAGCAGTTAAAGCCGTTAATACTGCCTTGCAAAGAGATAGTGCCTCAGGTAACGGGGTAGACGTAATAGTGATTAATGATAAGGAAATAAAACGAGTAATGCATAAAGAAGTAGAAATGAGCTTGTACAGCTCCTAAATACAGCACCTAAATTTTAGGTAATCTAAATTTTAGTTAATGATAGGGGTATTTTTTTAGAATCGAGTAAATAATCTGATTAAATTTAATTAAAGGAGTTTTAACTACAATGGCTGATATATTAAAAGAAATTATAAAAGTATTACCGGAAGGTAAGATAGCAGATGCTGCCTTTGAAGGAGCAAATATTGTGCTTTATACTAAGGATAAAAATTATTTTCTAGATAACGAAGGCTCGATTAGGGAAGCAGTTAAGCAGTTTAAAAAGCGAATCGAGCTGCGTCCAGATCCATCAATGTGTATGGAAGTTGAAAAAGCGGAGAAAGAAATCCGTAAAATTGTACCTGAAGATGCGGGATTAAAAGAAGTTATTTTTGATCCTCCCAGATCGCAGGTTATAATGCATGCCGAGAAACCGGGGCAGGTAATTGGAAAAAAAGGGGAAATATTAAGAGAGATAGCTCAAAAGACCATGTGGGTAGCTTTTGTTAAACGAATTCCTCCCATTAGGTCAAAATTAATTGAAAGTATTCGTTCAGTACTGTATGAAAATGCGGATGAAAGAAAAAAGTTCTTAGATCGAACCGGGCACCGAATTTATGACGGCTGGCTGCGGGAAAAGAAGCATGAATGGATAAGATTATCCTGTTTAGGTGCTTCAAGGCAAGTAGGGAGAACTTGTTTCTTGTTGCAAACACCAGAATCCAGAATTATGATTGACTGCGGTATTGATCCCAGTGTTGATAATTCTGAATCTTACCCTTATCTGGATGCTCCAGAATTTAATATTCATGAAGTAGATGCAGTGGTAGTTACCCATTCTCATTTAGATCATTCAGGATTGATTCCCTACCTGTTTAAGTATGGTTATAACGGGCCGATATATTGCACTCTTCCAACTCGGGATGTAATGTCTTTACTGCAGTTGGATATGATTAAAATTCAGCGATCGGAGGGGAAGGAACCAATTTATACCAGTGAAGAAGTAAGAAAAACGGTTTTACATACGATCTGTTTAGAATATGATGAAGTGGCGGATATTACTCCGGATGTTAGGTTGACTTTATACAATGCCGGTCATATTTTAGGGAGTTCCATCGTTCATCTTAATATAGGAAATGGTTTGCATAATTTTGCTTACACCGGCGATTTAAAATATGCTCGAACTAATGTTCTTGAACCAGGAAATACTCAATTTCCACGCTTAGAAACTTTAATGATAGAATCAACTTATGGCGGAAAAGATAATAATATGGCAGAGCAGGAAGCCGATGATTACATGATCAAAATTATAAAGGATACCTTTGAGCGGGGTGGTAAAATCTTAATGCCGGTATTAGGTTCAGGCCGGGCCCAGGAAGTTATGATCATTGTTGAACGGTTGATGCGGGAAAAGAAGATTCCTGATGCACCAGTATATATTGATGGTATGCTGTGGGATATAACAGCAATTCATACTGCTTACCCAGAATTTTTGGGCCGGAATTTACGGCAGCAAATATTCCATGATGAAAATAATCCTTTCATGTCGCCTATATTTAAGAAAATTGGGTCATCTAAAGAACGCAAACAGATAATGTTAGAGGAAGGGTCTTGTTTAATTTTAGCTACTTCGGGAATGTTGAGCGGCGGCCCATCAGTGGAGTATCTAAAAGGATTGGCGGAAGGAAAGAAACATTCTTTAGTCTTTAGCTGCTATCAGCCTCCGGGAAGTTTAGGTAAGAGGATTAGAGATGGAGAGAAAGAAATAATGATGGATGCAATGAGCGGCAAGCCTCAGCTGCTTAGAGTAAACCTGGAGGTGCATAAAGTGGAAATAACTAATCACTCTGATAGGCGGCAGTTGATGAATTATATTAAACGCTGCAACCCGCAGCCTAAGAAAGTTATTGTGGTGCATGGAGAAAGTTCGCGGTGTATAGATTTTGCATCTTCAATCCATAAAACGTATCGGATTGAAACGGTTGCTCCCAAGAATCTAGAAGTTATTAGGATTAAATAAAAAAAATAAAAACTATTGATTTTCTTGTATTTTCAATCTTAACTTGGTATCAGATCAGTTAAGAAATAAAACCTAAACTTTTATAAAAAGGCTTATTCTTTTGTTTTTCATGCCAGCGTCGCATAACTCGGTATTGCGCCGGTCTTGAACCTATTTTAGCTTAGCTGGAATTGGAGAGAGAACCGGTCCCTCCGGGATTCCCGGTTCAAAAGCCAGTATCCTAGGCGAGATGGGCGTGTTCCTCATTGCATTCGGAACTCACCAAGTAAATTAGGATAAAGGATGAAAGTCCGGGCGCTGGCGTAGAGTGCCTTGCGCACACACGCAAGAGGGCTTTGGCCCTCTTTGCGCTTTTTTTAATTTATGAATAATCAATTATGGGTCCAGTAATTTTTATAGAACATTTTATAAATAAATTACTATACTCACTCATCAATGAGTTTATACCAACAATTAGAACAACGATTGGCAGACCAGGCAGTTATTGTTAGGAAAGATGATAAGATTAACATAACGCCGATAAGTTCTACAATAGCTAAACTAAGAGGTGATATTAACTATATCCCTCCCCCAAGCATATTTAACCTATTATATCAACACGTTACTTATGTCATTGCTCCCAAGGGTGGTTTGTATAAAATAGAGCAGTTGAAACTTTTTAGGGACTATATTCTTCCGCCGGATGATACCAGAATGGTTAGTGATTTTTATATATTTGAATATGGTAATACAAAAGTACTACGGGTTTCTGAAGTTAAATATAAAGAACCAGTCGCCAGAGCAAAATTAAGATTAAGTCGGCAGCTTTTGATCACTGATCCAAGGTTATTACAACGAGATGATCTGGAACAATTGGAACAATTTACAAATGGAAGTTATACTGATGAAATTGACGTAGAATTTGACAGTTTTAGGTATATAGATATAGTTATCTATCCGAGTGAAGAAATAGCCCGGACGGTCCTAGATCCAGATTATAAAATTGGATCGTATGTTGATCATCGAGCGGTACAAATATCTTTACTTGAGCAACAGGCCAAAGAAGCAACTTCTAATTCTGCGGGAAGATTAAGTTTGATGGATAAATTTAAAGAGATGCTGGGTCTGTCAAAATAATCTTTTCTAAATAATTTGGTTTAGATCTCTTAATTCTTAAAACAACATTTAAAAAGAAGCGCTTCTAGAATCCAGAAATGGAATATAACTCTAATAAGTTTCTGCATGTAGGAGATATTACCTTGACTCCAGAAACGGTTGATCTCCTCAATCAGGCGGAAAAGACTTACTTTGAAAACTTTAATGGCCGCACCTGGTATGGGCGTTGTATTTTCATTAGCTGGTACTGTTCCCTAGCTGATTGTACCTTCTGTTTTCGATCTACCAATCAACATAAGGAGATGCATCCAGAAGGATCCAGAAGATCCATGGGATCAATCCTGCTGGAAGCTTTATTTGCCCGAATATTTAACTGGAGAATTGAGTTTGTTACTGGAGGGTATGGGATTATGCCGTTCCCTAACCTATTAGAAATTATCCGGAATATTAGCTTAGTCTATGGAGAAAAAGTGTGGATAAATCTGGGAGTTATGGCCCCCAGCCATATTGAACAGCTAAAACCTTATGTCAAAGGGATTTATTCTTCTCTGGAAACTTTAACTCCCGGCTTACATGAGCACGTCTGTCCCAGCAAACCGATAGCTCCTTATGATAAGATGTTTTCGGTCTTGGATAAGGACTTCAAGAAAAGTATTGCAGTTATCGTAGGATTAGGGGACAAAATTGAAGATATGAACTACTTGTTTGATTTTGTGGAAAAACATAATTTAGACCGAGTTACGATGTATGCCCTTAAACCAGTGCGGGGGACGGAATATACTGCCGGGCCATCGCCGGATGAATATCTGCAATGGCTGGCCAGGTTAAGGATAAAGTTCCCTAAACTGCAAATTGTGGCTGGAACTAATTTACGCCGCAGTGAAGAAGCAGGTTATTTGATGTGGGCGGGAGCCAATGCTGTTACTAAATTCCCAGCTACCAAGCAATTTGGAACTAAAAAAGCTCATCTCTTTTCTGATCTTATAAACTCTAGAAATAGGGAATTTATCAGCAATATAACCACTTATCCTAATATCAATTGGGAAGAAGAAATTGATAAACTGCCTATTAAAGAAGAGTATAAGACAGAAATGAAGCAGAAAATAAGCCCTTACCTTAATAGGTTCCGTAATCCAGTAGATAAGGATAAAGAGATGTGGGACGAGGATTAATCCCCACTTGATAGTGGCAAAATAACTAAAGGTTTATAAATCAGGCTTTTTTTAGAAGTTAAATGAAAAAAGCGACTATATCTGGGATAAATCGTATACCTCCTCAAATACGTGGGGAAGTATTTTGGGAACTAACTGGTATGCAAAAATCAATTTATGATTATCGTGGTGGAGCTATGAATCCATTTGAAAATTTTGAAAAGCAAATTTCTTTTGTTTATAAAAGGATGGCTGAGGATTTAGCGGCTTGTGTTACGGCTAACATTGCTCCTAGTTACAGGGAACTTAATAGATATGCAACCCTATTAAATTCAGATCAAGTAAATCTTCTGTGCGCTGAAGCTACGATGAGTTTGGGAAAATCAGCCACTAAATTGGCTTTGGAGAAAAAACTGGATACTATGGTTAAAGTTGATTCTAAGTCTGGTGATCTAAAAATAGATGCCGAAGTATTTTTAAGAAAATTACAAACCAAATTATTTGAGTATTACGTTCATAAATTTGGATATAGTTAATTTAAGCTGTAAAATTTCATTGACCATTTCATTAGGAAATTCACAAATGATAGTGGCTTGATCTTGATCAGTGGTGCTCACGAGCATTTTGACAAAGTTATTAGAGAAGTTTGAAAAATAGTAATTTTGGCAAATATATCGTTTGTTTAATGCCAAAATTACGTTTATTTCAAATTCTCTTTAGAAGTTTGCGGATAAATAATTTAATTATGCAAACTTCTCATTA
>DATDWB010000029.1:0-25259 GCA_035289845.1 Candidatus Nanoarchaeia archaeon
ATCTTGAAGATGAAATTGAAGAGGTTGTTGAAGGAGAAGTTAGAAAAATCGGAAATGGCGGAATGATTATGTCTTCAAAAAAATATGTTGGAAAAAAAGTGTATGTGTTAGTAAGGAGAGATTAATTAACCGACAGAGCAAAAAATACGAAAACCTTTAAAATTGGTTTGTATTCTTGGAAATAATGGTTAAGAGAAAAAGTGTTGCCATTGTTGGTGCACAATGGGGCGATGAAGGAAAGGGAAAGATTGTGGACTATCTCTGCACTGAAGCGTCAAAATTATCAAGAGCCAGTCTATCCCCCTCTTCTTTAGGCAAACCAGTTTTAGTACGGCGGTATCAAGGGGGAGGCAATGCAGGACACACCGTTATTGTCGGAGATCAGAAATACCAGCTCCACCTTGTACCAAGCGGGATATTGATCTCAGAAGCATACAATCTTCTTGGCTGTCAAGTTTTCGTTAATCCCCGCCTCTTAATGACAGAAATTAAGGGATTACAACAGCGAGGAGTGCGTATTTCTTCTGATAATTTTGGCATTGCTGCCAATGCCCACGTCACTTTAGATTATCATGTTGCAGAAGATCAAGAAGCCTTTAAACAAGCACGCCATACTTCAACGGGGAATGGTATTAAACAAACAGCAGTGGATAAACAGGCACGGCAAGGAATACGGTTTGTTGAATTTCTTGATCGTACTACCCTTAAAGAGGTGTTAATAGCGCGAGCAGGGTATTTGCCTCTAAAGACAGCAACAGCAGAAAAAATGATTGCAAGTTACGCTGAAGCGATTGATTTTTTATCCCAATTCCTCACGCAGGAACATGATGTCATGCGCAAACACGATGCAAATTTTGAAATTTGGGAAGGTGCACAAGGCATTATGCTTGATGTTGACGTCGGGGAATATCCCGGCACGACGTCATCCAATCCCGCATTTATACCAGGAAAAACGGATTTACGATTGGGTGTTTTCAAGTTATACACGAGTAGTGCGGGTACCGGCGATCGACCATTTGTTAGTCAAATGGATCAAACATTAGAACAAGCGGTAAGAACACCATGGGATGAATTTGGCACAACGACAGGAAAGCCGCGTGATATTGGGTGGTTTGATTGCGTTGCTGCACGATATGCAGTCGAAGCAGCAAATCTTGATTATGCTATCGGCACCTGCGGTGATAAGTTAAGTATTCTAGCAGAGATGAGACAGCCATTAAAATTAGTTGTTGGCTACAAAGTTGGATCGCAAGAATATTCTTCCTGGGATACATCCTTCCACAA
This sequence comes from Candidatus Nanoarchaeia archaeon, assembly GCA_035289845.1. GTDB lineage: Archaea > Nanobdellota > Nanobdellia > Woesearchaeales > GW2011-AR9 > DATDWB01. The sequence goes on from DATDWB010000029.1 coordinate 1,285, forward strand.
GCGCGGACAATTAAAAAATGCAGAACCAGTTGTTGAAGAATTTAAGCCATGGGAAGGATTCGCAGACGACAATGGTAAACTGACAGCAGAAGCACAAGCGTACACGGAAAGAATCGAGCAACTTCTCGGCATTGATTTTATCATGTATGGGACTGGACCAAAACAGGATGATATAATGGTACTCCGAGAACCGTGGGATCTTTAAGAAAAAAATAGAGAAAAAAACCTAAATGATGAAAACTTACATTATATCTTCTTCTGCAACCACAATATAATCGCCAGTGGCTATTACTGCAGAAAAAGGAATTAGAATATTGCCTTCCTTAGTTTTTTCCAATTCCATTCTATCGGTATATGAAGTTGGGTTGCGCAACAGCAAGTGAATAAGTTCGCCCGAACCAACTTCAAAGATTAAATCCCCTACTTCACCAAATTTTTTACCAGATTTAGAAACGATGGTCTTACCTAAGAGCTCTTTTGAATATACTTTTTCTTTTTCAGTCATGCTGTGTCACCCTCACTTTGATTATTCCCTATTCATAAGGAAGAATGTATATAAAGTTTGCGGTGGCGATAGAGCGATATTCCGAAATATACCCAAGGAATAATTTGCAAACTGATTTCATCCCCCCTTGGAAGACCTTAAGGGGTGAACAGAAGGGTTGAATACTTCGCACAGAGAGTATATTCTGAAAAATATATAAGATTTAATAGTTCCCAGAACTATTAATAAATCTGATGTTTATAAATAATCTAAATCCGACTTTAATTCATCTTGGACCACTAGAGATCAGATGGTATGGGTTAGTGTATGTTTTCGGCTTCTTTCTAGCTATTTATTGGCTTAATTTTCTTAGGAAGAAAGGCAAATTGAGCTTATCATCCGAAGAGATAACTGAATTAGTGTTCTATCTAATGCTGGGGGTGCTAATTGGAGCCAGATTATTCCTGCTCTTTTGGATGCCGGAAGTATATTTGCTTAAACCCTGGAATCTGCTATTAATCTGGCAGGGAGGGATGAGCTTCCACGGAGGATTGGCAGGGGTAATAATTGCCGGTTGGATTTATTGCCGAAAGAAAAAGATTAAGTTTTGGGCTCTAGCTGATATTTTAAGCGTTCCAGCCATGTTAGCCCTAGCTCTAGGAAGAGCAGCCAATTTTGTAAATGGTGAACTGGTTGGGCGTCAATGGAGCGGAAGCTGGTGTGTGGTTACTCCAAGATATGATCAAATATGCCGGCACCCTAACATGATTTATTCCTTCTTTCAACGGATAGTGGTTTTCAGCTGGCTGGTATTCTTAAGTTTAAAGAATAAGTCTAAAACGCAAGCCGCTACGGTTCAGGACTTTACCTTCACTTCATTCAAGGAAGGTTTTATTTTCTGGAATTTTGTATTTTGGGAAGGAATTGGAAGAATTATGGTTGATTTTTACCGAGAAGATACACTCTATGGGGGATTTAGTTTAGGGCAGTGGTTCAGTTTAGTGATGGTAGCAGGGGCATTAATCATGTTTATTAAAAAGTATAAAGAGGATTGGAAGAAAATATTGTCAAAGAAACTAAAGAGAAGTTTGCATAATTAAATTATTTATCCGCAAACTTCTAAAGAGAATTTGAAATAAACGTAATTTTGGCATTAAACAAACGATATATTTGCCAAAATTACTATTTTTCAAACTTCTCTAAATAGCAATATAATTTAAAGTAATGAAAGATATACCTATCCCCGGAGAAGTTACGTCTTTTGAACTTTAGTTTTAAAACATATTCGGAAGTTCTTCAAAAAATTCTAACTGGAAAACATAAAGATAGCCTTGCTCTGGGCCGTTTTATACCATAACACAAACCATTATTAATAATCTCTAACCAGTTATAGTACGCTTTAATTATAATACAACTTATTTTCGGCCCTCTGCTCCCTATCCTTAACACTCCCAGGCTTATTAATTCTAGGCCGATGAGAATTCAAATCCCGGCGTAAAGTAATACCTAATTCATTAAGGAACAAATTCATCCCTTCTACCATAGAAAATGGCCCGGCCATTAGACCTTTTCGAGCCGGTATTCCTGTAAACACAATTAACCGATCCGCAATGTAATCCATGAACATCAAGTCGTGATCAACTACCAAGATAGTTATGTCCCTTTCTTGAGCAAGGGAACGAATTAACTTAGATACTAACATCCTCTGCTCCACATCCAGATAGGCTGAAGGTTCGTCTAATAAAAATAATTCGGCCTCCTGAGCCAGGCAATGGGCAATGCAGACCCGCTGTAATTGCCCCCCCGACAAGTCGCTTAATCGCTGGGTAAATAATTTTTCCAAATCCAGCGGTTTTACCAGCTGGTTATGGTACCTTAAAGCCGGCTGGAGAAAATCCCCCACCAATTGATCTGAATCTGTATCCAAATACTGAGATTTGTAAGCAACCTTAATTTGAGAATCTATCTCCCCCACATCGGGTTTTATTAATCCGGCCAGCATCTTTACAAAGGACGTCTTACCTATTCCGTTTTCACCCAGTATGCCAATAATCTCCTTCTTATTCAAACTCCCTGGTTCGATAGTTAATTCGAATTGACCTAATCGTTTGTTCAATTTTTCCCAAGCAATTAATTTTTGAGGTTTGGTAAAAGTAGTTATTTGAGCTCGGTCAAAACTTAATTTATGGTCCCTAAAGCGGATGTTCTCTTCTTTAAGGAACCCTTCTAAAAAGGCATTTATACCTTCCCGAGTAGATTTAACTCCCGACACAATCCCAAATACGGATTCGTGCCCATACATTATATTCACTAAATCAGTTAAATAATCCAAGATAATCAAATCGTGTTCTATAACTAAAGGGGCGGTATCTTCCTGGGCTAAGGAGCTGATAAAATTAGAGATCCTAATCCGCTGTTTTATGTCTAAGTAAGAAGTAGGCTCGTCAAAGAAAAATAAATTCGCCTTTTTTAATACCGCTGCGGCAATGGCCACTCGCTGCAATTCTCCGCCGGAAATATCCTGGACATTATTATCCAAAAAATTAGTTAACTGCAGCTGTTCCGTAATTTCAGTTAATTTATTTTTCTCATCCACTTTAGAAAGCAAATCCCTAACCTTGCCCTTAAATTGCTTAGGAATTAAATCCACCTGTTGAGGTTTATAAGATAAAGTAATCTTGTTCTGGTATAATTTTTCTAAAAATTTTTGAGTTTCCGTACCTTTAAAATAATTAATTATCTCTTTGGCTTCAACTGGTTTCTCCAAATTGCCCAGATTGGGCTTTAAAAGGTTGGACATTATTTTGAAAGCAGTGGATTTACCTATCCCGTTCTTGCCGACAATTCCGGTAACCTTACCAAAAATTGGCGTGGGCAGGGAATACAGCTCAAACATGTTTTCCCCATAGCGGTGGATAGGGGAACCGGTTAATGTTTCAGGGAGATTGATTATTTCTATGGCTCCGAACGGACAGCGCTTGGGACAAATTCCACAGCCAGTACACAACATTTCATCAATTCGAGCTTTTTTATCCGGCTCACCAGGAGTAATGCAGTCCTGCCCAATTCTATTTACGGGACACAATTTAGCACAAAGATAGTTTCCACATTCGTCAGGGTGGCATTTCTCCCGATCGATTACTGCTATTCGCTTACGCATTTTATTCTAAAATAGGGGGCCTAATTATATTACTTTTGGTGTTTACACCAAGTTGATTAGTGAAAATAAACCCTTCCATTCAGCTGGTCTGTCCAAAATAACACCATTTTGTATACTGGCGCCAAAAGAGGCGCATAAATTTACGAAGGAAATTTATAATCGCGCCGTGCTCCAGTATACAAATACATTCCATTCTGGACAGACCACATTCAGCAGCATAATTGATAGAATTAGTTAAATACTCTTCTAAACCCAGTCCACCGCAAATATTCATCGAAGCCAAGTGCGCCTCCCGCTCAGGTTTGAGGCCATCATAGCTCGGAAGGGGTTAGTAACTAAGGGTTTCATATTAGCCCATTTTGTATTAAAAATAGCTAAATTTTTAAAAACATTACCCTCTTTTTTAAGCAAATGGCTAAATGTGACATTTGCGGCAACAAGCTGGCAGAACTTTTCCTGGGCAAAATCAAAGGAGCAATCATCCGCAAGGAAGGCTCAAGCAAGCACTACTCGGTCTGCTTTGAGTGCCAAAAGAAGTTTAAGAGTAAACAAGAGATGTTAAAGAATCTATAGAGGTTCATATTGCCCCAGTGGCTTAGTGGCTAGAGCGGCGCTCTCGTAGGTAATAAAGTTAATTTATCTGAGTCAAGCGCAGGTCGGGAGTTCAAATAGTTTTCGACTTGGAATGAAACTACCAAAAAGCGGAACTTTGAAAGTCTCCCCTGGGGCTTTTTAATATTTATTTAATATTTATTTTTCCCAAATTTTATAAAGAAGATTAAACCGTTTTAGTCTTGGTATTTTATGAAAACTATCTTGATAGGATCTTTGCATCCAGAAGCGGAGAGAGTTTTGGAAAATAACACTACCTTAACTAAGCTAACAACCGAACAATTTTACGAGATTAACAGTTCGGAGGCCCAAGCCCTAGTCCTACGTACTTTCACCCATTGCCATAAAAAAGATTTAGACAAGTTCCACCATCTTAAATACATTGTCAGCTGCAGTGTAGGATTAGATAACCTAGACCTGGAAGAAATAAAGCGCCGACAGATTGAATTAATTCATTGCCCAGGCTCAAATGCCAACAGCGTAGCAGAACATACCCTCAACTTAATTCTTTCAATCTTAAGAAAAAATACTCCGTTTGCAGAACTAAAAAACAAGACCATTGGAATAATTGGTTTTGGCCATATAGGCAGGCAGGTAGCACGTAAATTGCAAGGGTTTGAAACTAGGATAATCGCTTTTGATGTTATTCAACCTGAAGCTAATATCTTGAACGAATTAAAAGTTGAAATGAAGCCTTTCGAAGCGGTGATTGAGGAATCGGATATTGTTTCAGTTCACGTACCATTAAACAAACATACTGCCGGATTGATCTCTTCGTCCGCCTTTAGTTTGATGAAAAAAAATTCTTTTTTTATTAATACTTCCCGAGCTGAAGTTGTTGATGAGCCCGCCCTGATAGCTCAGTTGGAAGCTAAAAAATTTAGAGGAGTGGCTTTAGATGTTTATTCTGAAAACTTAAAACTTGCTGCCGTAAAGTATAACCATTTAATTTTAACTGACCACGCGGCAGCTCAGGGAGAAGATTCATTTAGAGAACAATGTTTGCAGCCAGTTAATAAACTTATAGAGAAATTAGATAATAAATATTAAATAAAGCAATTCTTGGCCGAAGCTATCCAACCGCTCCCTGCGGTCGCTCCGCAGCAAGCTGCGGGGTATAAACTATAAATCAATCACTCCTTTTAATTATAGAGAAGTTTGAAAAATAGTAATTTTGGCAAATATATCGTTTGTTTAATGCTAAAATTACGTTTATTTCAAATTCTCTTTAGAAGTTTGCGGATAAATAATTTAATTATGCAAACTTCTCTATAGTAATTACCTCAATAATAATTAAAACAATAACTATTATACCAATAATTATATACCACTAACCGGAAAATAAGATTATCACTAGATTACAACACCATAATCTTCATAAAGCCTAAATTCGCCCGGAAGGTTATGAAAAAGACTAGCCCTAAAAAATCAACTCCTGAATTAAGGCCGGCAGATTATTTTTTTGATCTTAATAATAATGATAATAATAAAGAAGGAAAAAATAAAGAATTGAAAGTTAAATCCGGTGTTCGTTCAGTTAGTTCAGTTCATTTGGTTGATTCTGTCCAAGATAATTTAGAAGATATATTCATAGGTTCAGCAGTAGAAAAATCGGAAACAGAATCTTCCGAAAACAAAGAGGATGGAAATAAAGGAAGTTATGGCGGGAAATCCGATGCTAAAAGTATAATAATATTAATATCAGTAGTAGTAGGACTATTTGCGATATCATTGGCTGGATTTTCAGCCTACAATCATTTTACGGGATCAGCAGTGGTAAGCATTGATGACCTTCATTCAAAAAATATTGAAGGTGAATTAAAAACGGAAGAGGGGATAATGTATAATGGTTATAGCTTTATCAAAGCCGATGGATTGTGGTGGACTGAATTTGTTCTTAGAAACACACTCATAAAAACTCCGCTGCATTTTAATCCTTTAGAAGTAGAACACATCCAGTTTAGCGGAAAGTTAGATCCAGGATTTGACGCGGGAAATGAAATTTATGTTACAATAGACCCAAATATTGCGGATAAGTATTATTCCTTAAGCCTGACGGAGTTAAGTTTTAACATTGCTAAAGGCATTAACCGTTACCCCATTGGGGCCTGCACCCAAGAACATCCCGTCTGTGAAAATAGGACCATTATAAGCTGTGCAGACACCCAAGGTCTTCCTGTAATTGAGATAGTTCCACAAGGAGAACCAGGAATCAATTTTGAAGGAACGTGCATGAAAATAACCGGAACTGGCTACGACTTAGTTAAGGCGGTGGATAGGCTGCTGTATAGATGGTACGAGTTAATGGATTAGTTGCTTAGCCTAAATTATAAATATTTATTTTATAAATTAATAATCTGAAATGTTTGAAATAAATCTTCTTAAAAGCATTAAACAGTAATTAAAATACCTTGCTGCCAACTAAATACTTTAAAAAATACAAAAATCTGGGTTCTCTAAGCAAAGTGTTAGCGACTAAAGGAATGGGGTTGTCTCGGGTGTATTTTTCAAATAGTTCTTGGATCTCTGGCTGACGAACATAACTAATTAATTTATCCCAATCCTTATCTGAGAACTGGGAGATTATTTTTTGAATCTGTAAATGGATCCACATCTTTTTTCTCACCGGAGCTATCTCCTGGGTATAATCCTTGCCACCATTAATACAATCAACTAATATCTGAACCTGCTTCATCGCCGGTACAATCCCGCCTAAAGTTGTAGCCTTAACATAACCCGAAGCGTCGCCTACTAGGTAACAATTATCTTGGCTTAGTTTCTGTTTAGGGTTATAAACAGGGATTGTTCCTGCCTGCATTTCCTTAACCGTAAAATTATTCTGCTGCAAAAATTTATTAAAATATTCCCGAGAATTATTTTTCATCGCCAACCCAACTCTAGCCAAGGTAGATGATTCAGGAGTTACCCAAGCAAAAAAACCCGGACAGACCTGGCTGCCAAAAAAAGTTTTGATAGTATGCGGATCAAATTTCCCCTCTACCGTAGCTTGAACGCCAAAAAAGTTTTCCCGTTCCGGGTGATAGAAACCATAAGCTTTAGCTACCGGTGATAATGGACCATCAGCTCCGATAACGATATCTGGTTTGAGTTTTAATTCCCGACCAGATTTAGAATCGGTAATGATTATAAAATAACCTTCCTTCCGCTGGAAGGAATGATTGACTAATATTTTAGCTCCTTCGCCCTTAGCTAAATTAGCAACATAATTATCAAATCTAGTTCGGCAGACAATATAATCTTTCTGTTTAATGGAAATACTTTCCTGAGGGGTGAATACTTCTATCTTATTGATCGTATTGACCAGAAATTCTTCCACCGGCAGGTTGAATTCATCAAAATCAGAAGTAAGTATACCCGTACACTGAACCGGCAAGCCTACCTGAGGATGATTCTCATAAATGGAAACTGTATGTCCGCTTTTAGCCAGCAAATAACCAGCATAAGAACCAATCGGGCCGGCCCCGATTATGGCGATATCCATCTTTAAATAGTTTAAAATAGGGTATAAATAGGTTGTTAAACTGTGCTTTAGTTACAGTTTAATAATAGAGCTATTGGAGAAAATATATAGGGGGTTAAATTTATCAAAACGAACTCAAATTAAGTTCCAACAGACCATAATCAAAAGAGAAGTTACTCCCCTGCATAGTACACCCTTCTTGTTTAAGCAAATCGGTTAATCTTTGTTTATGTTTCGTTTCAATTCCGGGGTAAATTAAAGTTATGCCGCTAATCAATCCCAGTAAGCCGCCGCCAGCAATAGCTTCACCAATTAAATCAGCATTAGGATAAATTGCACTCGCTACCGCCCCAATAACTGCTCCTGCGGCAGCCAGGTAAATTCCAGCCAGAGTAAAAGTTTTAGTGGATTTAATACGGCTTAAGGAATAATCCATTTGGGAGGCGATTTGCTCAGGAACAGTTAAAAAATAGGTTCCTGCAGTTTCTATATGGGGCAAGCCGTTGAGAAAGACATACTCCGAATATTTCTTTTTATCCCAAACTACATTAGTTCTTCTATAACCAGAATAATTGTCAGATAATTTCTCGAATCCATTATAGGCTAACAATAGTCCACATAGCTGGGCTAGGGCTAAAGAAAAAGAAGGACTATTATGAGCATTATCAATCTCAAAAAAACTGTTCTCACAACGGTATTGCGGCGGATTCATATTAGAGGTATTTTTGGTATTTTTATAGAGTTTACAACATTTTACCTAAAAAATTCTTAAACCTGGATCTTATTTCAAATTACAAAAAATAAAAACTTCTTCCAAAAAGAAAAAAAGAAAAAAAATTGGAAGAAGATAAAAGAGCATACTACTTATTTAGTAGTATGTTTGTTCTTCGTCTTCTTCGTCTTTTCTTAGTCTACTGAAACCAACTATTAGTCCGATTATTACCAGTAATACAACTAGTACAATCAAGGCAACTTCTAGTCCGTTTCTTAGGCTGAAGTCAGATCCACTTACTGCCGAACCAGCTACGTTAGCTTTTAACATTACAGTTTCAAGCACGTCTTCTCCGGATTTAACTGCTACAGAGAAGGAATGTTCTCCGGCAACAGCGTTAGCAGCAGCAGTTACGTCAACTCTAACGATTTTAGATTGACCTGGACTTAGCACAACTAAGTTGTCACTTAAAGACACGGTTGCCCAATCGCCGCTTAAAACTTCCAAAGTGTAAGCCTTAGAGGTTTTACCGTCGTTGATCAAACCAATACCATAAGCAACAGTTTGGCCTGGAGCCACAGTCTGCATTTCAGGAGAAGATTCTAGCACCAACTTATCAGATGGAGCTTGGAAGTTCTCATTAGCTACAACTTTCAAAGGGAAAGTTTCAGTAACAGTTTCATATTTGTCATATTTAACGGTAACTTTAACTTGGTAGTCTCCTTCTTGAGCGTTAGCAGGAATGCTTAAGAACATTTCAGGAACGTCCTCACTGTCGCCAGCTTCCAATTCTTCCACTACTTCAGTAGCTTTAACTCCCAAAGCTGGAACTTCTACGGTTACAGTAACATCGTCTTCGTCGTTTTCACCGAAATTTTCAACAACAACAGTAGTCAATAGAGTTTTGCCTGCTTTCACAGTGTTACCTGGTGAAAAGTAAACATCTTCAATGTCAACTGAGTGTCTAGGTGATTCAACGAAAAACTGGAATGTTTTAACAATTTCAGCGGAATTTCGGTCAAGAACGAATACTCTTAAAGTATTGTCTTCATTTTCCAAGTCCCGAGGAACGGTTAATTCCAAGCTAACTTTTTTCTTGGTACCTGCTTTAACATCGAATAGAGAGGTTGAATCTTCCAATTCTACGTAATCAGAGTACTCGTATCCGCTTAATCTAGCCACTACTTCGATACCTTCAGCATCAACAGTGCCGGCGTTTTTTAATTCTACTTCAATATCTAGAGCTTCACCTTCTTCTACAATTAAAAGGGTGTTCTCATCAACTTCTTCATCATTCACTTCTACAGTTATCTCACTGTCTACGTGAGTTAAGCCGCCCAAGGTGCTTGGGGTAGAGGCAGCACTAACTAGAGAAGCCAACAATACACTAATGACAAAAAATGCCATTAAACTCAAAGTTTTTCTCATTTTATCTTCCTCCAAACGTTATAGATTTTTGAGTATTATTTAATACTTTTAAGCATTAAAAATGATATTCCTATATAAATGTTTCGCAATATTGAGTATTGTAAAGTAACTACACTACTTAACTATCCTAAAATGGTTAATTGCCTGTAGCCAACTTCAGCCCAGTCCCGGGAACTATCCATTACCCTAACCTTAACCAGACAGTCTAAATAATTAGTCCCTAGTGGCAAATCGGAGATCGGCAAGTAGATTAATTTAGTCACAGTTTCCTCTTCCCCTAAGTCAAATTGGCCGCTAAAGGAGATATCACCCAGTTCTTCTACCCAAACGGTGATTCTTAGATCTTCCAAGTTTACCGACCCCTGGTTAGCCAATTTTACCTTAATTACAGTTATATCCCCAGCATAAGCAATATCAGGCACGCTAATTGAAGCTATTTTTAAGGAACTGGAAGTTGAGGAATCGTCAGAGCCTGAATCCCCAGAATCAGAATCCTCATCTGAATCGTTATCTTGGCCTGAGTCTTGATCATCGTTATTGCCATCATCATCGCTTCCATTATCTTCACCATCGTCATCCTGGTCGTCATCGTCATCTCGGCTGCCATCACCATCATTTTTTATAGGGCAGCCTTTAATTAGGTTATTAAATAGAGGTACTTGACATAAGAAATGAGGTCCAGTATCTTCACCTCCATCTCCACCATTGCCATTGCCCCCGTTTCCTTCTGAAGAGCTGCTTCCTTCTCCTGCGAGAGGAGGGGTGCTAGCTTCAGTTATTGAAAATAAGACTAATTGGTTAGTTATTTCATAGCCATCATACAAGGTCAGGTAAGTACCATATGATCCCCCGGCAGTAGGAGTTCCGATAAGGAATGCCAAGTGACTGGAGCTGCCAAGCATCAAGCTTAAACCGGGCGGGGCAGAGTACCCGGAAGCAGATTGGGTACCAATTATGACTTTATCCCCATCCTTATCCTTAGCCGTTAAATCTACTCCAAAAGGTTGTCCGACCACCGCTTCAAAAATCATTACATCACCGGAAACTAAAGGTTTAGGATCGGTTTCCATGTAAGATTTTTGGTTAACGTCTTCCACCACTAAATCGGTATAAACCCAGGCGGAATAATTTACTAAGTCATAAGCTCTAAATCTAACTTTAATAGTTTTTTTCTGATCTGGATGCTGCACATAGTCATAATTAGGCTTAAATAACAATTGACCTGTTTCTTCATTGAAAGAAATTTCTTCCGGTTGAAGATCAGCCGACCAGTTTTGGAAGAAGCAGATTAAGCCCTGGATACAGGTCTTGTATTGAACTTCATAATCCAAGTCGATGGAGTCAGCATCAGTTCCGGATACTGCTAAGTTCAAAGTTTTTCCTTCCTTAACTAAATAACTGCCTAAAAGGGAATTCATTACCGGAACTTGATTTTCGATCAGATCAATTTCTTCCTCATCCCCGGGTAAAAAATTATCAGGGTTAATATTATCTTTAATTGTGTCGGGAATTTCTGAAGCAATAAAATGAGGTAAATCGCCATTGTTACCATTGTCTTCCCCGGGATCATAACTGCCGGTTGCACTTTGCGGTTCACTTACGGTTAAGATTAACAGTTGGCTAACTTTCTGCAAGCCGTCATCTAAAGAGATGACGATTGTAAATTCACCCGGAGTTTGATAATGTCCAGGGTTAATTTTTACGGTTTCATAGCCTAGGTTGGTTACATCAATATATTGGGGCCCGATCTTACTTACAGTTAGCCCAGCGTGGTTAACAAAAATCTCCATTTCCACAGTTTGACTATAACTTGATCCGAAGTAACCAGTGTTAAGCACGGCAGTTTCTCCAAAATTAATTACCTTGGAAGAAGTTCCATCCATCCAAGCTGGGGAATTAAACCAATTAATTTGAGCTAAAGCTGCTCCGGAAAATAATACTAGCAATACTAAAGAGGCTGCGGCCAAAAAAAAAGGTTTTAGTTTCATGTGTAGTTTTTTAGATTTTATTATTTTTTTTATTTTTGATTGTTTAAGGATTGTAAATTTTTTAGGGTGAAGGAATAGTTAAATTGCTTATTCCTGCTCCTACCTAGGACAGTAACCTAAAGTTATTCCGCCAATAGGATAAACGGTTGAATCCTGAACTATTCCCCCTGCAGACAAGTTAGCACAAAAGCCTCCAGCTTGGAAGGGCAAAATTACTTTTAAATACGGTCTAAGGGTGGTTTTGTTTAATAACAAGGCCTTATTAGTTTGTTCACTGCCCGGCTGTTCCACTCCATCTAAAATGTAGCGTGAATCTTCCCGCAATTCTCTTCGAGCGTGTTCAAACATTAATCCCAATTCCCCGGCTAGGCCTAATTTTAGGATGTCGGCAGTCCAAAGCAAGGATTTATGTCCCAATCCTAATCCTACCCCATAACCGTTTAGGGAAGTGTTAGTTTCAGTTGCGGAGAGCAAAGTTAAGCGGTCTTTCAATGGACCATCTACAGCGGTGGAAGTTGAACTCCCAGACTTATTGTCCCGAGCTCCATACATACTCAAGTTAAGTGTGAATAGCAATTCGCTGCCAGCTAGAGAGTAGCCTATTTGCAGGTCTCCGCCGATTAAAGTTCCAGCATAATTTCTTGAACCTAAGAATACTGGTCCGGCAGAAATTCTAAATTGGCCGCTTAGTTCTTCTGGAGCTAAACATTTTTCCAAACCACCAACGCATTCAGTTTCTTTTAATATAGTTAGTTTATTTGACTTAGCATAAGTAGGAGTAGTGCTGGTTGATTTACTGGATTCAGCTAAAGCGGTTTTGTCTTTAGCTGTTTCTAAAACTACAGTACTTTTAACAATAGTAGGAACAACATAAGGCAGCAAAGATTCTAATTTTTTAATACAAGCGGAATCGTTTGTTTTACAGCTGATTTTTTCTTGGTAAGCAATATCTACAAAACTGAAATGATCTGTGGTAGGTGTTTCATTTAGACCTAGAGATAATTTTTGGCTTAATTTGGATACGGCTTCTGCATTTTCGCAGAAGCCATCAATCAAATAGGGCCGGTCGTCTTTACCGGATAAATCTTTACTTACGGCTCCTTCAACACATAGAACAACCGCTTGGGTAATATCCTTATTTTTAGGATCTTTATAATCAACCCAACCAATAGAAAATGGTTTACCTAAGGTCTCAAGCAGTCTGCGGTGACCAAACCATTCCACCAAGTGGCTTTTTTGCAGACTGTCAGGCATTTCGGCTAAATCTCCTTCCAGGGTGCTTCCTAATATGGACTCCATAACCCGGTTGCTGGAGTCGACAACTCGTTTTTTAACTCGGTTCTTAAAAGATGAAGATTCCAATTCTTCAGGAGTAAGATATCTTTTGTTTCCAGTGCTATCTATTTCCACCGCTACCGTGATGGACACTTCATCAGCCTGTTCAGGAGCAGGTTTAGGTTGTTCGGCTGCCGCAACGGAGCTAAATGTTGAAAACAAGAGAGCTGTTCCGGCGATGAATGATCGCTTAATATTTTTTAGGATCATCTCAGTGTGTTCTCCTTATATCAGTGGGGGAAATGGTTTTTTTAATTTTCGGTGAGGGTTTAGAATTTATACATGGGGTGTGGTTATGTTTCTTACAGTCGTTAAGTTTTTTATTTAGATTATGAGCATATCCCCGATTGGCTTGGTTCTCAGCCCTACACTTATCTAATTTAGACTGCAAAGATTTGGATTCTGAACAAGTATCATCTGATTCCGCTGAATACTGGCTGTTACATTCATTCAGCTCATCCTGCAAAGAAGTGTTATTGTTTTTTAAGCCCGTTATTTGAGTATTTAATTGATCTATTTTTTGGTCCAAACCGGAAGCAACTCCAGAGATATGGCCGGCTGCGACTAAACTGTTATGCACTTCAGGATTTACTCCAACTAATTTTTCTAATTGTTTAGCGCTGATGCGTTCGGATTCGGGCATTTTGGCCGCTTCATAAGTTGTGATAGCAGTTCCACTAATAATTAACGCAGCTGCCGCGTATTTTACTCCATCGGCAGCTGTATCAAATAAAAACCAATCGATTAAGGGATGCTTGCCCATTTCCTCGAAATCCCTTTTTCCCAACCGGCTTCTTCTCATTAAATAATCTGCTTGATAAGTTGGGAGAGTTTTAGTTATTGTTTCTTTAAGTTCTGTTTTCAGAGCAGATGATACTTTTTTACCTTCTCTTTTGGCTTTTTTCTCAGCTTGTTCTAATTCAAACTTAACCAAGTAATCAACATCAGAACTGTTTTTTAACCATCGGGCTAGATCATCGCGATGAATTGATCTCAATAATCTAGAGGATAATCCATTTACTTTGGAAGCAATAAGCGGTAAATCGGGGAATAGTTCAAACGCCAGAGTTGAATTTTGTTTAGCTAAACTTTCATAAAAAGGAAGTACGGTCTGTTCGGTAAATTTTATGTGGCCATAAGTGGACCATCTTAAGCTGTCTTCTAAATATTCAGCTACTACTTCCTGACGTCTTTCGGCTGCAATAGGTAAGCTGTATTTAGACATTATTTTAAGCAATCCATCATTGAAAATATCAGCAGCTGCTTCCTTCTTTCTCCTCTTAGGTTCTTTCTTAGGTTTATACCCCTTAGTACCATTAGTTTTAGATTTAGGATGAATTACTGCAGTAGGATCATATTTTGGTTCGGAGGTGGCATTTACTATTGGGTGTGAGCCGCATATATCATTTTCAGGATTAGAATAGACTGCAGAATCTGAGATCGGTTGTTCATCAATTATCTGATCTATAGAAACGGGGATAACTGATTCAGAACTAACCACTTTTACCTCTCCCGGAGATACGTAAGTGGAAGTGTAACGTTCCTGACTCATAGTTATGGCCGCCAAATAATCTGGCTCAGTAAGATGATTAAAGAAATAATTTATTTTTTCATCAAATATTTTAGCACCTAAAATATTAGCTGCCTCTACCGAATTAAAATTTAAAAAAACAACACGACCATCAAGTTCAGCAAGTTTGCGGTAAGGAGTTGTATCTAATTCTTCCAACTGTTTATACGAAAACCCATAAACTTCCAGCACCTTATCAACAGAATCGGGTTCAATGATAATAGAATAAACCTTCTCCAACTGTTCCAATAATTCTTTATGATCGGCCATGTAAATTTACCTAATTTAATTTAATACCACTTAAAAGTAGTGCCCTATTTATAAATCTTTTGTCAATTGACTACTTAAGAGTAGTTTAGAACTAGGTGTTAGATTTAAATTATTTCAAGAGATTCTAATAAAAATGGCTAAATAACTCATAAACTATCCCTAAAGCCAGCATTATAATCAAAGCTGTGCCTAAAACCCAATGCTTGCCGAGAGAATATTCTGGCTTACGACGCCCTATTTTCTTGGCTTTCCAATACATTAGAATGATCATTATGCCATCCAATCCACCTGAAATTGCTCCGGTAAGGCCGAGGACCGTGATGAAAGTAGCTAAGTCAAACAGCAAAATTGCCAAGGGCAGGGCAAAGGTTAACACCAAAGATAAATTTCGAGAAAGGCCATAATCATAATTATATACTCCCACCAAGGCCGTGCCTAAAGTTAGGAAGGAAGTAAACATGGCCAAGACGGCAATAAGGTTGACCAATAGACCAAATACAGGATTGGAGTATAACCCCAAGGCAACAGTAGCAATCTGTTCCGACGGCCCGAGTACGGAAAAGTTCTCCCACCCGACTATCCCCACCACAATAAAAGTAAACATAATGTAAATTATAACGGGGATGAACCCGCCAATAAGAATGGCTTTCTTCATCTTATTTTTGGCTGGTCCAAGAACCTCGTGCATCTCGGGAATGGCCGGTGAAGCCATATAAGCAAACAGGATAACCCCATAAGGGAGAAAAAAGTAAGCGGGGTTAAAACCTTGCAAATTAGAATAATCAATATGGTCATAGGAAAATATGCCTACTCCAACTATAATCAACAACAGCAGAGATATTAGGATCAATTCCACCCTCCCTAGGGTTTTAATTCCCCGATAAATTATAAATACCCCTAATAGGAAGAACAACAGTGAATACAGCAAGGGAGAAGAATAGTTAAAGATGGAATGAAGAGTTATCCCCTCTCCGATCAAATAGGCAGTTAACGCACCGTAAATATTAATAAACAAAGCCAGAGTCATCACCCGCTTGCCATTGGGACCAAGATATTTTTCTGCATAGCCAGTTAACTGATGATGAATTCCTTTGGTCCGCAGGACTACTTCTCCAGCAAACAGATGCAAGTACACAAAAGCTACACCTAGAACTAACAGTAATATTAACCCATATAAGAACCCCGCTTTGGCCACAACATAAGGGATGCCTAACATGCCCGCGCCGACGGCAGTTCCCACTAAAGTCATTATGGCAATAGGAACACGCAGATTGCTGAAGAAACCAGAATCTCTTTTTTTAAACATCTAGGTAAATTAATATAAGAGTGTTTAAATAGGTTTCGAGGAGTGTTATAGTCAAAGAAAACCGACCACCCCTGTTGATATCAAGTCACCATCATTCGTGAATTTTCAGGAAATGACCAGGGTAATCCTACCGCTTAAATATAGAGAAGTTTGCATAATTAAATTATTTATCCGCAAACTTCTCTATATTTTGACAATATTATGAAAATGGGGCTGCAGGGATTTGAACCCTGACCCGAAGCTGGCTCCAAGATTGTGTCCGCCTGGAGGCTCCTGTTCTACCAAGTTATACTACAGCCCCATTAAATTTACTTTAAGCGGATTCGTTTATTAAGTTTTCTGGAGCAAAAGAAATATATAGATTCAACCAAGCTTATCAATCATGATAACCTTAGACGGATCCTATGGGGAAGGCGGAGGATCATTAGTAAGAACTGCACTGGCCCTTTCAGTCCTCACTGGGAAAGAGTTCAAAGTAATAAATATTCGTTCCGGCCGACCTGATCCCGGGTTGAAGGCCCAGCACCTTACTGCAATTCAAGCCCTTAAAGAAATCTGTGAAGCTCAAACTAATGTAATAAAAGTTGGATCAACGGAATTATATTTCAAGCCCGGAATTTTAAAAAGAGGGATTTATAATTTAGATATTGGAACTGCCGGCAGCATTTCATTACTGGTGCAAGCATTGATCCTGCCTTCTTTATTTTCTCCCGGAAAAATTACCTTCAATCTAACTGGAGGAACCGGCGGCCAATGGCAGTCTTCCGTGGATTATTTGCAGAATGTTCTCCTGCCTCAAGTACAACGATTCGTGGAAAAAATTAATTTGAAAATTCTTAAACGGGGCTATTATCCTAAAGGAGGTGGAAAAGTTAGTTTAGAAATAAACCCTAGATTCAAACTGCCAGAATATGCTGATTGGTCTGCACTTCTGGAAGATGTTGGACATAAGACAGTCAAGATAAAGCTGATAAATAAAGGAAAATTAGAGCAAATAAGAGGAGTTGTAAATGGGTCAACAGAATTGCAAGAAAAACAAGTTGGGGAACGTATTGCCCAGGCGGCCAAGGGAAGCTTGGGTCAGTATAAAGTTCCAATAAATATACGAATTGAATATTCTTCTAGTTTAAGCACCGGGGGGGAAATAGTTTTATGGGCGTTATTTGGAACCGAAGGCAAATTAGATCCAGATAACCCCATAATTATTGGCAGCAGCGAATTGGTGGAAGTTGGAAAAAGTTCAGAGCTAGTGGGTAAAGAAGCTGCTAAAAAATTGTCGGCAGAGATAGATTCTTCCGCGGCTACGGATAAATTTTTAGAAGATCAGTTGATAATGTTTATGGGGCTTCTTCCCGGATCAGAGATAAGCACCAGCAAGATTACCGATCATACTAAGACCAATATTTATGTAGTGGAAAAATTCCTGCCGGTAAAGTTTATGGTGGAATGGGATAGGGTTAAGGTAAAGAAGGTTTAGGGTAGAGACAAATCCACAGCAAAAGTTTATAAATAACCATCTGTTCAAGCTCAAATATGGAAGGAAAAATATGTAATTCTTGTAAAAAAAAAATAGTCAACGATCCAGGCAGTGTGACCTTCAAATGCCCCAAGTGTGGCCAATATGATATTGTTCGCTGCAAGACCTGCCGGGTTAAAGCCATCAAATATAAATGTCCAGGCTGTAATTTAATTGGACCTAACTAAAAATGGCTAAAGTAGTTATTACTTTTAAGATAATGCCCGAATCACCCGAAACTGATTTAGAGCCAATTAAAAAACAAGCTAAGGATATTGCTAAACAATTTGGTTCGATCGGAGAGATGGCAGTTAAGGAAGAACCCATAGCCTTTGGGCTTAAAGCAATTTTAGTTCTAGCGATGTACAATGTGGAAGGTTCGGACTTTGACCGGATTGCCTCGGAAATGGAAAATATTGAAAATGTGCAAAGCGCTAGAGTTGATAAAATGGATTTGGCGTTAGGATAACAAAAATCAAAGATTTTTGGAACAAAAAATTCCATTAACTGAAAGTATTTCGGGAATTTTTGAGTAAAGTTTATTAAGATTGTTTCTGCTTAGGAGTTATGGTTAGTAATTATCAATATTATATTAAGAGAATTTTTTCCTTTCAGCAGGCCATAATTGGCAAAAGAAGTCTAAAAAATAAAAAAGTAATTCTAGCCCTGCTAATAGATGAGATAAAAAAAATCAGGAAATCTTACCGAAAAGGAAAAAGCCTACTTAATGAGCTTAATAAAACAAGAAGATTAAATATAGTACAATCAGCCAAAACATGAAATTAACTAGCCCAGTTTTTGAAAATAATTCTAACATTCCCAGCAAATACACGTGCGATGGGGAAAATATAAGTCCGCCCTTAACAATTGCTGATGTTCCTAAATCAGCAAACAGTTTGGTTTTAATCATGGATGACCCAGACATTCCAGACTTTGTCAGGCAGAAATTTGGCATTACGGTGTGGGACCATTGGGTTGTTTTTAATATAGCACCAGAGACTAAGGAAATTGCAGAAGGGAAGAATCCTCCAGGAATATTAGGCCGAAATACGAGAGGAACTAATTGTTATGGAAGTCCCTGTCCGCCGGACAGGGAACATCGTTATTTCTTTAAGATGTATGCCTTGAATACGAAGTTAGATCTTCCAGAAGGAGCAACTAAATTTAACGTGGAAGAAGCTATGAAAGGACAGATTGTTGCAGAAGCGGTGTTGGTTGGGAGGTATGGGAAGGGATGATTAATTCTTCTTCCTGAACCCTAGCGAAACCGAATTAATGCAATATCGCTGTCCGGTTGGTTGAGGACCATCGTCAAAAAGATGGCCTAAATGACCGCCGCATTTTTTACAGACAACTTCCATTCGAACCATACCATGGCTGTGATCTTCATGCACTGCTATTTTATCTTTATTCGCATCGTAAAAGCTCGGCCAGCCGCAGTGGGAATCGTATTTAGCAGCGGAAGAAAATAATTCCTGCCCGCATCCGGCGCAGACATAAACTCCTTTTTTTTTATGGTGCAATAATTCTCCGGAAAAGGGAAGTTCCGTACCTTTCTCTATAAGAATATGATACTGTTCCGGAGTTAATTTCTTCTTCCACTCTGGTTTAGATGGTTTCATTTTTATTTATTAATGCCTAAGACCGACAATACCTCATTAAAACTTTTTCTAGTTTTTAGACCAGTAGGACAAAAATGAGTTCTAACCCCTTTTAATTTGGTTAAAGCCAGATCCATCCGGGTAACTTCTACTTTATAATTTCGGGCTAAAGCGTGCAAGTCATAAAATCCAAAAGAATCTAGTTTATTTTCTTCTAACAGCAGTTCTAAAAATTTGCTTTCTTCGGCAAATTTATTTTGTGGGATCATTGTTTTAAGTAAATCTTTATCTGCAAGCTGTCCAGTCCAAAGAGGTCCAATAAATTTGAATCCTGGTTTAAGATTATAATTTGATAATTTGAATTCTAAAGTTGCCGAATTAAAAAGCAGGTACTTATGGAGGGAGATCAGCTCATCACAATTTTCTTTCCCCGGATGACAACTAAAATAAATCCTAAAATAATGATCCTTGCTGTAGCTCAAAATAGGAACCAGGGCTTTATCAAATTGCACTCCCTGCAATTGAACTTTACGGATTAATATTCTTAATCCCTGTTCATGCATCAAATAATTTTTTAAGGAAGTGCTCCAATATTTTCTAGGAGTTACTTTAGGATAAGTTCCAGTTAAAGCCGCCGTATCGGTAGCCGTGACAGCTAATACGCCTCCATTTTTTAATCTGGCCAGGGAAGAAGCCAGAAAGGGATTGGGGCTGCCAAAAGGGTCAATATCAATATAATCAAAATAACCATAAAAATCAGCAGTATCACTATTTAACAAAAAGGTAGAAGCATCTTCATTATGCAGATAAAGATTAGTTGGATTTAATCTATTCAGCTTAAGATTAGCCTTAACTGAGGAAATAAAATTATCCTTGATATCGTTGGCATGGAGAGTGTTTATCTTTCCAGGTTTTAATTCCTGCAAAAATCTTAAGGCTCTAATACCTGATCCGGCTAACGGCAAAGCCAGATCCAATTTAATATTGGGGATTGAATTAAGCACCAGTATAGAAATATTGCGATTAGATTTCATTGCCGGATTATAAAATATTTCCATTTTTTTGGTAACAGGCCTAGAAGGAAGTCCTAGATTTAGTTTAGTTGACTCTTCAGTTATGATGGGCATTATAATTCTAGGATTTGTTATGACTTAATATCAGACCTGCATTTCCCGGTAAATCTGGGCTCCAGTTACCAATAAAGAAATTATTAACGGACCAAAGAATAAGCCCATAATTCCAAAAGCTTTCAATCCGCCAATTACTCCCAAAAATATGGCAAAGGAAGATAATTTAATCTTATCGCCGATAAATTTTGGTTTTAAGAAATTATCAATATACCCCAGCACCAACAGGCAATAAACAATCAAAATTATTCCCTGCGCGAAATTTCCTTTAGCCAGCAAAATCAAAGCTGCGGGAATCCAAATAAGTCCAGGCCCAACCAAAGGGATGAAGGCTAGTATAGCCATCACCAACCCCCAAAATAACGGCGCGGGAATACCTAATATAAAAAATATAATGCTGCCAGCTACTCCTTGCAGTAAAGCAGTACTGATGTTTCCCCCCACCACCGCCTTAACTGTTTCTTCCAGGCTATGGGAGATTTTATGTTTATAATTTGAATCTAAAGGCAGCAGTTCCAAGAAATTTTTCTTGATGGCCTCTCCTTTGCTAAGGAAATAAAATAAGGCAAACACGGCAATGATTAAAGATAATACAAAGGAAACTAAACTGCTTACTATCCCGGTAATTCGATCAAATAAAAATACAGATATTTTCTGCACTACTTCCTGGCTTTTTTCTTTAAATGATTCCGTTTTTACCAATTCTTTAGCTTCTAAGACAATCTTACATTCCCAAGAACCGGAATCGGCACTGCATTGATTTACTGTTTTTAAGAACTCGTCCACATAATTTCCGGATTTGGCATACAAAGTCTTAGTCTGCTGGACTAAG
The DNA here is from genome assembly GCA_035289845.1 of Candidatus Nanoarchaeia archaeon. Taxonomy (GTDB): domain Archaea; phylum Nanobdellota; class Nanobdellia; order Woesearchaeales; family GW2011-AR9; genus DATDWB01. Next base: position 22,707 of record DATDWB010000029.1, read on the forward strand.
GGAATGAAGATAGAGAATACCAAAATCAATACCACCAGCAAACTGCCAAAAGTAACTATCAACTGAGCGGCTAATTGGGATTTGAATTTCTCTTTAAGTTTTTTATAAATGGGATAGAGAAAATAAGCCAGCAAACCGCCCATGAAAATGGGGCTGAACATTTCCCATAGCATAAATACAGCCAGGGAAATGATGGCGACGAATAAGATTATGAACGCCCACTTCTTTTGTTCAGGATTAAAGGCCATTAATTAATTATAGGTAGGGGAGTATATAAATTTTGCTTGGTAAATTTTGCTCAGGAGGATTAGATTTACCAGTTAAATTTAAAAAACAACTTCAACTTAACCTTCACATGGCTATCCGCAAAGTTTTAGTAACTGTAGTTGGACACGTAGACCACGGAAAGACGTCTTTACTAGATAAAATTAGGAAAAGCGCCGTAGCTACCGGGGAGGCAGGGGCGATAACCCAAGCCATTGGGGTATCAATCATCCCTATAGAAACCATCAAAAAAATCTGCGGCCAGCTGTTAAATATTTTTAAGGACAAATTGACTGTCCCCGGACTACTAACCATTGACACCCCTGGACATGCAGCCTTTACCTCATTACGGAAGCGGGGTGGATCTCTAGCCGATATAGCCATATTGGTCATAGACATCAATGAAGGATTCAAACCTCAAACTATTGAATCCATTGAGATACTAAAATCCAATAAAGTTCCATTTATAGTTGCCGCTAACAAAATAGATTTGATCCCGGGCTGGACTAAAGAAGAAAAGAAAAATTTGATTGAAAATATTAATTCTTTAGATTACAAAATTCAGGGAGTATTTGAACAAAAAATGTATGATCTAGTAGGCCAACTTAACGAACACGGACTGCAGGGGGAACGGTTCGATCGAGTATCGGACTACACCAAGCAAGTAGCTATAATTCCCATCTCTGCTCGGAGCGGACAGGGTATACCCGAACTTCTGATGGTCTTAATCGGCCTGGCTCAAAAATATCTGGAACAAGAATTAGTTATTGAAACCCAAGGAAACTGCAAAGGTACAATTTTGGAAGTTAAGGAAGAAAAAGGATTAGGAGTAACCTTAAACGCAATCATTTATAACGGACGGCTAAAAGTTGGCGACAATCTGATAATCGGAGGGATTGATAAACCTATCGTAACTAAAGTGCGAGCTTTACTTGAACCAGCAGAATTAGCTGAAATGCGAGATAAAAAAAGCAAATTCGAGAATGTCAAACAGGTTTCAGCGGCTACCGGGGTTAAAATATCCGCCCCTAACATTGAAACAGCCATCGCCGGTATGCCTATTCGCAGCTGTTCCAAGGATTTGGATATTGAACCGCTTAAAACTGAAGTCCAGCAAGAAATAGGTGAAGTCATAACTGAAGATGAAAATGAGCTGGGCGTGCTTATCAAAGCCGACACTATCGGGGGATTGGAAGCCCTTAAAAATTTGTTAGCTGAAAAGAATATACCCGTCTCTTCGGCGGGATTAGGAGACCTTACCAAAAAAGACTTGTCCAAGCTGGAATTGTTAAGAGACAAAGATGAATTTAGGGGAGTTCTTCTAGGATTTAACATTAATGTCCCGCTGGAGATTGCTGATTTAATACACGCCAAAAAACTTAAAGTAATAACTAAAGATGTAATTTACCGAACTATAGAAGAGTATGAATCCTATGTGGAAAACTTAAAACAAGAGACCGAATTGAAAAAACTTTCCAAGCTAACTAGGCCCTGTAAATTTTCTATCCTTAAAGGATACACTTTTCGCCAAAATAATCCCGCAATTGTAGGGATAGATATAGAAATTGGCCAAATTAAAACGGGTGATCCAATCATGAATGGTGATGGTAAACGCCTATCTCTAGTAAAAAGTCTTAAAGATGGACCGGAATCGGTGACTGTAGCTCATCAAGGAAAACAATTGGCTTTAGCTATGGGGGGGGTAACTGTGGGCCGGCAAGTAAATGAGGGAGATTTTTTGTATTCAGATTTATCGGAAGAAGATTATCAAAAATTAAAAGAATTGAAAAAATATCTGTCCAAGAGAGAGCTGGAAGTGCTGAAAGAAATTGCAGATATTAAGCGTAAGCATGATCCGGTGTGGGGGGTAGGATAGTTTAGAGAAGTTTGCATAAGTAAATTATTTATCCGCAAACTTCTAAAGAGAATTTGAAATAAACGTAATTTTGGCATTAAACAAACGATATATTTGCCAAAATTACTATTTTTCAAACTTCTCTTTAATAGTAAATGGTATAAATAAAGATAATAATTCCTAGCCATTTACTATATTGTGAGCGAAATGATAAGCATTAATTAAGTAGTTAACTATAACCCAAAAATTGGATTAATTAGGCTAAATAAAACTTGAGAGACCGTTTAAGATAATTCTATTATCCCGAAACTGGTTCGCATCACGAAACTAATTCGCCCCAAACTTCTTTAGGTGTTTTATAATGAAGGCTCATGTGAAGCCTAACTTCATTATAATGCTTGATATAATCGCTTAAAGAAGAAAATGTGCCAATG
>DATDWB010000030.1:0-20621 GCA_035289845.1 Candidatus Nanoarchaeia archaeon
TGGTAACTATAGGAATAATACTTAAATATGCTGATAAAGAAGATGCTTGTCCATTAACAATAACCTGATTAACCGCATAATTGTTATATCCACTTTTTGTAATTTTAATTTGATGAGTCCCGCCAGCTAAATCGGAGATTAAAAATGAACCTGAGCTTTTGGTCATCCCTTTAAAGACACCATCCGCATAAACCAAAGCATCGCTTGGATTAGAGGTAACAAACAAATTTCCAGTTGTTGGGGTGGTATTTCCTGCAGGTAAAGTTCCATCAGAGGTAGAGGTAGTTGAATAAATTAAAGCGTAAAAAAAGATCAAAGGTTCACCCCGCGCCGATTCTAATTTGTGTTCCATCCTTAATTCCTTAGTGCCATCAGCATTGACATCTAGATCTAAGGATTGTCCAGCAGAAATGGAAGTTTCATATATTGGAGGAGCAGTGGATGAAGGCCCATAGAATTTAACGGTAGCAAGAGTGAGAGTAAGGGGAAATACTTGCGCAGTATACGCAACCCCGCTAGGAAATTGTAAGGAAGTAAACCCCCCGCCTTTCCCAGGAGTTGCAAAAGTTGCCCCTAAGAGTTGTGTTGTCGGTTCTCCGGTGGCTGTCGCCTTCCCAGCTGCAGTCCAGCCTTCAGCGCATCCACTGATTACTAATGACAACAACAGCAACGAAAAAATTCCTAAAATAATTTTAGATCTCATAATTATTACCTCTTTTTTGATTTTTAATAATAATAATAATAATAATATAAACCTTCCTATTTCTTACTCAAACTAACCTCTATACTATTCTGCTGTCCGCTCTCAATATATTTAGTGGCCCTAAATTCTTCATATCCATACAAAACCACTTTAATCTGATGAACTCCTACTGAGATATCAGTTATAATTTCTCCGGCCTCACCTTTAAAAACTCCATCTACATAAATACTCGCCTTCACTGGATTACTATCCACAAATAATGAACCTTCAGTTGAAATTTTAGTTAAAGTTATGGGTAGGAAACTCTGACTCCAAGTCAAGAATTTGTTTACACTATAATCTGCATATCCTTCCTTGGCTGCCCTAATCAAATAAATTCCTTCCGGCAGATTTGAGACCAGCATAGTTCCCGATTCCGAAGTTTTCCCTTTATACTGGTCATCCAGATAAATATCCACTTCTGATGGATAAGTAGTTATGCGCAGATCATTACTTTCCACAGTTGAAGTTACCACCTGCCCTACACTGGTCCATTCACCGCCCGCGATTAAGAGTAAACCTAATAAAAATATTCCTAAGATAACTAGTTTATAATCTAATTTCACGTTCATTTCCTCAGCAAGAAATCTTTCAGCACTTCGTCATCCCAGCCTTTCTCGATCAGCTTCTGAGTAACCTGCTGTTTAGTCATGCCTTCCCTAGTTCCGCTTTCATAAATTGATCGGAGTTCCGCCGACACTCCTAAAGAAACTTTGCCTTTTTTGCGTGAATATGTGAACCAGGCTCCCGCACCCAGACCAACTATCAGCACAAAGATTAAAATGTACCAGATCAGGAATGACTTTTCTTTCTGCTCTACTACCGGCAATGTTTCACTAGTAACATCTTCTTCCGCAGTATAACAAAACTCTGATTCCAGGGGTTTAGGACTGTCAATTACTGAATCCACTTCCCCGGAGATTAATTTAGCTTCACAACTATCGATCCGCAAACATACCCTCGTTCTCTGTCCATCTATACACCCTGACCAGGCGCTGCATTCCCACTTGGCTTCACATATTCCGCCGAAAGCAGTTGGTTCGGGAACAGATTCCTCTTCTACCGCTTCGCCGGCCAATAATTTAACGGCTTTACCCTGCAATTTATTTACTTCCGACTGAAGATCTTCCGCTTCTTCCAGCAATACTTCATCCACTTCGTCCTGATCTTCCAGATTATTAATCAAATCTGCAATATCATCTTCTAAAGATTCTAATTCATCACCTAAATCAGAAATTTTTTGTTCATAAATTGATATTTCTTCAGCATCCTCTTTTTTTATAGCTTGATAATAATCTGATTTTAAATCCGCGAATTCATCTTCTAACTCGGCCCACACCTCAACATAACTTTCATACTCATCTTCATACCCACTGCAGCTGGAAGTCGTAGTTTTATTATAATTGCTCAAATCACATTTATTTTTATCCACTTCAACTACCGTCCTAGTTGAATTGACACACAAACTGCGGGATTCTTCCTGCCAGCTAGGTGAACAAGTTTCTGGTGCGGGAGTCGTAGGTTGAGTTGTAGGTTGAGCTTGTTCTGTGGGAGTAGCTCCACTTTGTTCACCTGGACTGGGCTGAACTCCCCCTCCCGTCAGCGTATGATATAACAAATTTTTAAGTTGAATGTTTCCATTTACTAAACTTATTTCTAAGTCTGACTCATTATCTGAGTTAAGATAAACTTGGTTTCCAGAAAAACCTTCTTTGACCAATCCTAAGGCAAAGGGCGCGCCCTTGAATACACCCAGGGAATTATCCACTAACTCATAATTATAAATACCCTGCTCCTTATCTACTAAATTAATCTTAAGCTGGTAAGTTCTATTAACTGTTTCATTGCTAACTTTTATATTGAAATCCCAAGCGACTACTGCCAGACTCAACTCCACTATAGATTCCGTATCCAGATTAATTGCCTCGGCTGGTTTTTGCGAATAAGCCGCCTGCCCCGCTGCCGGTCCTTTAAACAATAAGCCCAAAACTACTATCATCGCCAAAATTAATATGGAAATTGTTATTATCAAACCGGTCTTAGGTTTAGAGATAGTGCTAGCTGCACCTCGTTCAGACTTTTTTACTGCAGTCCGGTTGATTTTAACATTTGGGTTTGATTTCATGATCTAATTCTAACCGTTTTAGTATCTAATATTTCCACTAATACTACCTCTCCGTTAGCCAGCAGCACTTCATTTTTTGATCCTACTGGAAGATTAGCTTGTTGATATTGCAGTTGAAAGTCTTGAGCATCATATATTGAAACGGTGAAACTGGCTCCCGCCCTTTTTATTTGAATATTAAATAAATCTTCCCCTACTGAGGGATAGAACCAATATTGACTACTGTCCCCGGTAAGATTAACTCCTGAAACTGCCAATAATTCATGTGGCAAAGCAATCAGATTAAAATCAGCCTCTAACTCTTGATCTAAAGTTTGGTAGGCTTTAACCATTAAAGTAACATTAACTAAGAATCCGCTTTCCAATAAATTTTGGTCCATTTCTACTTTTTGCAGAGGATAAATGTCCCCATTAGGGATAGATTTAAAATAATAAGTGCTGAACTTTTGCGGATCAGCTGCTCCTAATTCGAAGTAACTTCCGGCCCACCAGTAAGCCTTAGATTTTCCTTCCGTCAATCTCTCAGTCAAAGTAGTCCAATCATATTTAGTACTGTCAAATCCGATAAAGTCTATTTCATAAACTTTAATTTGTTTCTCCCCGTTTACCACTCCAGCATACACCAACAAGAATCCAGAAGCTATACTGGGATAAACCTCGCCGATCATCAGCGGGCCGCCATTAACTTTCACTAAGGCCCCATTCTTACATACTGCCGCCTGCTCAACCTTAGAAGCAGTAAACGAAGTGTCGCAGATTGAAAATACATCATTATTAATCTTAACACTATTGCCGGAATTTATTATTTGCAAATAATCTTCCGCGCTGAACTGCTCCAGCAATTGGCCTTCGGTTTGAACCGAAAATAATAATTTATTATTGGGAGCATCTTTTACAATTTCAATCTCTCCTCCGGGAACAGTAAACTTAACTGTCTGCTCGGTTATATCTACCGTTGAAGGATAATTTACTCCCTCTAAGGAATGGAGAGACAGATCATTTAAGGTGAAGAATGAAGACTGTCCGGAAGTTGCTCCGGCATAACCCAGGAGGAAATAAGTATTATTAAACTTTAAGGCTAATTCATTCCCGGAAGTGAACTTTTCCAAAAATAAATTATCAAAGATATGATTATCATCTTGAGAATCTCCATCCATTAAGTTATATAATCTATATATGCTTGCTACCTTAACAAACTCTGTTCCTTCCTGGCTGGCGCTGGAGTAATAAAATAAAGTTTTGCCTGCTTCCATAGGTGTTTGGTAAAATAGATCCAATTTGAGATTGTCAGCCTTACCGGTAGATAATTGGAAGATATCTTTATCCTGAACAATATCGTTGCTGCTTTTGGAAATAATCCCCCAATTATCCGGACTGGTTACTTTAACTGGAACTTGAGATGACATCGAAGTAAATAATTCCCGCTCTAAATCAAGAGCCGTATCCACTATTTGCTGTTTAGTCAAAGCGCTGATTCTAAACGGCGGCGGCGGAGTGCCATAATCCCGTTCTAAAGTAATTCTGCCTTCTGGAATCATAAAATTGACTTTTTTCTCGCTGCCGGAAGCATTTTTGGAACTGGATCCCAATTCCAAATAACTTACCGCATTCATCGAAGGTAAAGAAATAAACTGAGATTGAGGATGCTTTAACAAATATAATCCGCCATTAAAATTAAAGGCCGCTCTTCTGCCCGCCGCCATATTATTGATAAAACTAGTATAGTCCAAATTCTGCTCTACACCCGACAAATCAACCTTTTTAAAGATATATCCTTGTTTTGACCCATTTACCACTTGATACAGCAGGGCCACTTCAGTACTGCCAATAGCCCATTCAGTTAAAACATCTTTCTGCAAGGTAATTCCCTGCTGGCCGTCTTTACAAACTAATAAGGACTGCGGATCAGCCGAATTATCAGTTAGGCACACTTCAATCTTGGAGTTTAGATCAACTAAATTTACCGGATTATTTTTAGAAAAATCAACTTGGTAATTATCATCTAAGTTGTAAGGAATGGTGAAAGAAGTGGGAGCTTCAGTGGGAGCAAATGGAGAGATTACAAAAGATAAAGGCTCAATCAGGATAGTTAGTGTTTTCCCTGCCAGGAGATTGAAACTAAACGTGTCGCCGGAAATTTTTTGTGGAAGAAATTCTTGTTGAGTTGGAAGATGAGTTATTACTAAATCAACTCCGCTAAAAGTATCTTCCCCAGCGTGGGATAACAGATAATACTGCCCACCTAATTCTAAAGCTAACCGCTGGCCGTTAAGCAGATTAAGTGCCACTTTTAATATTGACATTGATTTTGGAGCAGCTAACGGCACTACGGTATGGACTGTAACTTTCTTGGGAAGATTGTCTTCCCCCCCTTCGTATAAAAATAATAATCCCTCAGCTGTAAAGATAGCATCATTAGTGGAAGAAATTAGATCCAGTGATTTTAAAACTACCACATTATTGCCGCTATTTCTGCAGATAGTTGCATAATCTGCCAGATTTTTGGTGGCAAGGTCGCAGAAATAATAATTATACCCGTTAATTTTTATAGGTGAAGTTACATTCGCGCTGCCAGCAGAAAATGAAATTTCAAATAGATTATTAGGGCTTAAAGAGAATTCTTTGGACCATTTATTTCCATCGCAGTAATAACTTCCATCCTCACTTATTAACCCTGCATTCTCGGAAGTACACTTCTCCCAGTTCAAACTGTCGCAGTAAAACTTTTGATCTGAACTTAATTTAGTTTCAGTGCACGCTGACCATTGATTAGCCTGGCATAAAAATTTATTATCAACAGTTAAGGTATTATCAAATTTGTTGCCGGATGAACACTGCAGCCACATTAAATCAGTTATTGAATCACCCGCCTTAATGTCTAATTCGGGAGAACCAAAAACGACACTATTGGTATTAGATAAACACAGCAAGGAAGTTGGGTAAGAATTAACTATGGAATTAGAAGAATAACAACCCAAATCTTCACTATTCGGCATAAAAATTGCGCAAGAATTTTTATTTTGACAACAGGCACCCGCCGCAATTTTACTTAATCCGCCTTCACCATTATCGATCCAGCTTAAAACTTGATTCTCGTTGCAATCCTGGTAATCACCAATCACTTCCTCCGGCGCCGTCTCCCAATAAAAACCCGGATAATTTTCATAACTGGCAATGGCCTTTCCTACAGCTGCATCTTTTATGAATGGAAAAAGTAAAACTAACAAAACTATTGCTACTAAACTAATCCATAATACTACTAATTCCTTATTATGAGGATGAGAAGTAGATTGAATTAAATTAGACTTAACTTTACCTTTAGTTTTAACTGCCATCTAGTACGCCTTTTTTACAGAAGAAAGAATAGTTTTAGGTTTATAAAAGTTTGTTTTCAAAAAAAAGGAAGATTTGACAGATTTTAAAAAAAAACGCCACGGCCCGGACTTTCATCCAAATATCTTGGCTTTTGAACCGGGAAATCCTTGCGGAAACTGAATATCTTCTTAGAAAATAGCAGTCCAGCGCAGTACCAGGTTGTGCCACCGTGGCTTAAAGTCAGCTGTAAAAAGAGTACTATTTAAATGTTGCGGGGTAGTTTGAAAAAAATATTTCAAGCTTAAACTATTTATTCCTTCTTTCTAAGAACTAATGACCCTGGATGACCATGGATTTTAATTGCATCCATCAATCCCAAGGAAAAATAAGGATCTAATCGCGGCTTAGCAATTCCCGCCAATAATTGATTTGCTTCTTCTCTTTCCGCCGACTCGGCGCTCATTATTTCCGGAATATCCATTAGCATAGAAGCATAATCTTCTAAATTATCAAAGGTGATCCAGTTTCCTGCATATCGCCGATCTAACTCCGGGTTAATTCTTCCTACCCGATTAGGGTCTATTGCCGCAGCTAGATTGTATATTATAGGACAATAACCATTCTCTATTGACTGCATTTTCCAGAATTGCATTTTTTGATCATCCACTAAACCCAGGATTAATTTTGTTTTTTCTGGAGACACTTTATCGACCATCGAACCTACAATTTTACCGTCTAGCAACTGGAACAGTTCACCTTCAAAACAGCCTCGATAATGTCTCGACCTATAAATTCCTTCTACCTCGAATCTAACTGCATTTTTTAGAATATCATTTAAATTATCCCTAATCTCAACTTCAAGCCTGTTAAAATAGACTAAAAAATATTAAAAATTAACTGAAAATTTAATTGAAAATTAACTACAACCTTACTCTTCATCCCTAGCTTGCTGATTACGGTGTATTCGTGCAAAGTACGGCACCGCTACTACATAATCTTCGCTAAATCCGGCCAAATCACCATCGATAGCTTCACAGGTTTTCCTCAATTTAGAAATGGCTCGTTTCAATTCCACCAGATCTTTATCCTTTAATGGACGGATATTAATTAAAGCAATAGTAGATCCTTCTCTAAGGACATCCAAAACTTCTTTAATGTCCTCAAACTCTTCCATTACAAATGGCCGAACTATAATTTTAGATTTTTCATCCCTTTGGGAAGACGTTGATCCTAATTCTACATAATCCTCAGCCCGTTCGATTTCCGGTTCTTCTTCCACCGGTTTACTGAACTTTTCTTTTAGTTGTAAAAAAAAATCCTTCATTTTCACGCCATCTCCTCACCAATACTAATTATACTTTACAGGTTGCAATCGCTAATATATAAATGTTTTTATTGTCCTAAATAAGGAATAGATACTAAAGTCCACAGACCCTATTGAAGCTTAAAACCCAAGGATGCACCCCACTTGAATTAACACCCCAACCAGCCATAGCTAAAAACCAAATCTACATTTACCTAAAAAAAAGTCTATGCATTTACCCTAAAGATGTTGGAGTAAGCCTTGCCCTTCCTTCCTTTTTTGGTAAAACATTCTACCGTTGCCCTAGGCAAACTAAAAGTACCCAAGATATTCAACTTAGCTCGAATCTTATAAGTAATTATTCGCTGTTCATTAGGATCTATCTCCGCCAAAGACCAGATTACTTTAGTACCCTTGGGAGTATGTTTTATTTCCTTGGGTCTAAGAGTCCCTAATTCTAAACTTTTTTCCACGTTAGCGATTGCTGGAACTAAATCTGTAACCGTTACTTTCTTTAGCGCCTTGCTCTTGTTGACTACTTCTAGGGTAACTTTTATTTCCGATAAGGTGCCTTCTTCACTGCCTTTAGAAGTTATTGCCGATTTCTTTAGAACTAACGGCGCCTGAACCTGCCAATAAAATACCCCTAAGGCTAAACTAATAATTAATAGATATAATATCAACCGGTAATTAATTACCAACGGGACGATTTCTGATTCATTGGGTTTAAGAGTCATATCCCAAACGGCATATCTTTCACCCTCAATTTTTTTAGTGTTAACTGATCCTTGAACAAATAAGCTTTGCAGCAATGATAAGGGATATTTAACTTCCTGGGTATTCAATAAATTGCCATCATTAGTAACTTTTAAGGACAGATGTTTCTTCATAAACATTTTATCCTCATTTACATTGATGCTAAATTCAGGAACTCGGGTAAGAATTTCAATTCGTTTCTCCAATACTTTCACCGTCTGGCCTCCCCGCTCAAATACAAAAAATAAACTATATTCCTTAGGCTGCTGGAATGGATTAGGCGCTACTGTAAACTCAACAGTTTTCTTGCCCATTGGTGGAAGATCAACATTTAATGATTTAGAAAATTCCGGCAGGTCGCTTTGGATTTTTACTGCCAGATCGGTTAAGTCCAGTGGATTTCTGTTTTCTAAAAATAATTTTATGTACACTGGTTCGATCGGGTTAATTTTCTCCGGCATATCTAAGGTTATTTTAATGGAAGGAATGTAATCCAGCGGTTTTTCTGATCCCAAATACACTTTTAGGTCTTCTTCATACCTCTCGCCTAAATCACTATCAATATTAAGGCGAATTGTATAAATCCCCGGAGCAAATATTTCCAACGGACGAACTAGGACTTTAACCTGGTGTTGCTGCCCGGGAGAAAGTTCCAAAATTCTATATTTTAAAGGAGACGGTTCTACCATCCAGCCTTGGCCGGACTGTAAAGAATAGATGCTATACCGCTGAGTTTCTTTACCCGTGTTTTTCACTAATAGTTCAAACACTGCTTCTTCTGAAGGTGAAATCTGATTTTTGATTGGGGTTGCTTCCACTAATGAAGCGGTAACTAATTGCAATCCTAGAACTAACAACACCATCAGCATTATTACCATATAGAATTTTCTACACTGCAAGTTTTTCCACCTCACCGTAAAAAATCACAACGAATACTAATATTTAAAATCTTCGTTTTTGTAGAAATAGTAGCTAAAGTAGTTGCTAATATTAATTTATTGCGGATTATAACTCTACGTCAATTATAACTTTACTGCAGCCCTAAATTTAATCGGCCGCCTCTCAGAAACATTTATATACTAAACTTCTTTAATTCAAAGTTAATACAAGAGGGAAAAAATAGATGGCAGAAGAAAGCGGATTCAGAGCAGTTATAGGTTTATTAGATAAAATTGGAGTATATGATATAATCCTGCCCTTCTTGTTAGTTTTTACAATTGTATTTGCCATTTTAGAGAAAACTAAAATTCTGGGTATAGAAAAAGTTGGCGGCCAGGAACTGACGAAAAAAAATATTAATGCTATGGTAGCTTTGGTAATGGCTTTCCTGGTAATTGCTTCTACTCAGTTAGTGGCCGTAATCAGTGAAGTAATGGCTAACGTGGTCTTGCTTCTTATCTTAAGTGTTTGTTTCCTGCTGTTGGTGGGATCATTCTTTGGCGATAAGGAGTTCAGTCTAAAAGACTATGGCCCCTGGATAAAATTTTTTATGATTTTCATGTTTATGGGGATAGTAATTATTTTTTTAAACGCTTTGGACTGGCTGAAATTTGTGGTGGGATTGTTTGTACTATGGCCGGCAGATTTAGCCGTGGGAATATTATTTGGATTAGTAGTGATTGGATTTATCTGGTTCATCGTTAAATCGCCTAAAGAAGCTAAAAAAGAAAAAAAAGATTAGAGCAAAGATAAAATATAAATAAAAAATACAGGAAAAAAACATTAATTTGAAAATTAAAATTATTAATTAGATATCGATTAAAAATAAAATATAAATAACAATTAAACAAAAATATGAGGTCAAAAAGGAGGTTTTTATTATGGTAGGTTTTACAGACTTAGCAATTAAATTGCAAGAATTGGGGGTTATGGATTTCCTGCTTCCATTTATCTTAGTGTTTACCATTGTGTTTGCTATAATGAGGCAAACCAAAATCTTGGGGGACAACGACAAATTTAGCATTGTCATTGCTTTAGTGTTAGCGTTGCTGTTTGTAATTCCTCACATTACTGGAGCTTACCCCGCCGGCTATGATCCGGTGCAAATTATCAATGAATCCCTGCCTAGTGTTGCTTTGGTATCCGTAGCAGTTATAATGTTGTTGCTGCTAATGGGGCTATTTGGCGCAGGATTCGGCGAACCCGCCAAGCCCGTGTTGGCCATCATCGCTATAATTTTTATAGTCTACATCTTTGGTTCATCCCTAAACATCTGGCAGGGCCCCTCCGATGTATTCACCTGGTGGACGGACGAAACTACTGAATTGATGTTAATATTTCTAGTAGCCGGAGTAATACTTTACTTTATCACCAGAAAGTCTGGAGAAGGTATGAAATTAGGAGATGCTGCTGGTAAGTTCTGGGACGGACTTACAAAAATGTTCAAGAAATCATAAACCACAAACACTCTAAACCATGGCCTCGGTACTTAATTTAGAATTGCTGCAGTCGTTTGACATAATATTCCCGGTATTGTTAGTCTTTGCTTTGGTGTTTGCAGTGCTGCAAAAAACCAAAGCCATTACCGACAACGGCTTAATTAATACCACCATTGCCATAGCCATTTCTTTTTTAGTGTTGTTGTCGGAAACCGCAGTAGAGATAATTAATTTTTCCATCCCCTGGTTCGTAATTGCCATCGTATTTTTTATTTTACTGCTGTTGATTTTTCAGGTCTTTGGAATTAAAGAAGGCGAAATATTAAAGGCTGTGCAAAATGAGCGAGGAATAATTTGGGTAATCATAGGGGTAGTGCTTATAATTTTAGTCGCAGCCTTTGGCCACGTCCTAGGACAAAGCGCTGGACCTTACTTAAGCAATGAAACAATTATAACTGCTGCTGAAGATGGAACGGTTAGTGTAGCTACCGGTGACTTTTCGACTAATGTTTCCGCTACCTTATTTCATCCCAAAGTATTAGGGATAATAGTGTTGTTTGGAATTATGATCTTTGCCATACTGCTGCTCACGGGAAAAAATTCTTGATTGATTAACTCATCAATTAAATCTCAACTAATAAGTATTAAATAAAGCCCAAATATACCTATTCAAATAAATATTCAAATAAAAATGTTCATCAGCCCCAGAGATAAAAGTAAATTATATCAATTATCAGCTGAAGCTTCAAAGCTGCTGGTAGATATCATTGGTGAAGATGAAACCAGTTTTAGCACTCTAACAATTACGGACCAACAATTTAAAAATTTACTTCCAGAAATGTATTCTATTGCACCTCTGCTGGCTGATTCTTATGTTGCAGCTTATAACTCCATCCAACATACTAGGCATGAGAGAAGTGATGATCCCGAAAAGTACAAATCAAAAATTATTAGACCAAATGACCCTTTCTAAACTGATTCTATCCCCAAAATGCAATAACTATAAAAAACCAACCGCCGCCAGCTGGTAGGTTATAAAATCATAAATTAAAGGACTCACTCTTCTGCTTTCTTCTTTTTCATTGGCCGGGTTGCTTCCGAAAATATTTTAACGTTCTCTACAAATTCAGGGATTACATCCTTAAAAACTTTGCCTACTGCTTTTAATTCCGTGCCCACATCCCTCATTCGGGCATCATAAGTTTCCAGTTTTCCTAGAACTCCTTGATGCAGATTTTGAAAATCTTCCTTTAATTTGGCCGTCTCATTAATTAGCTTGGACTGCTTGGATTCAATTTGATCCTTCCATTCAATTATTTTTCTTACTTCGGCGATTAATTGATCCCATTTTTCATCAATTATATTCTCAGTTATTTCTTCAATCCGATCATAAATGTTTCCCGCATCTTTTCCGCGGCCGCCAAAACCGCCTGAATCTCCGCTGGAAGTAGAAGGCCCAAATGAAGCTGATTGATAAGAAGGTTGATTATAACTATAATCTTCAGTCGAAGAATCGGCCGGAGAATCACCCTCCATATCGGCTATAGCGCCATGAATTTGATCCGGACTAAACCCCTGGCTGGTCAGCTCTTCCATAATTAAACTGTCAGTTAATCCCTGTTCCCGCATTTCCCTTACTTTAGGCTGCAAATTTCCGTTGGCCATAATATCACCTTTAAGATAATTAATTTTTTCCAGTTATTAAATTATCGCATTACCTATCCTTAATTTTTAATTCTACTGTCCGTTCCAGATCCCGTTGAGTTACAAAATTGAGAGGATTCCAGAACCCAATGTATTTTTTAAGAGTTTCAACTTCTTCTATCCCTGCCGTCTGCTTAAGCTCCTTGATTATAAGATCCATCTTCTGGATTGTTTTTTCTTGCTGCCGTTTAACTTCCAGCAATTCTTCATTTAACAGCTTTACTTCCTCTATCAGCAGCTTATTTTTTTTTAGCAGATCACCCTTTACTAAATCAGTCTGCCGAAGCAGATTATTCATTTTTCCTTCTATTCCCTTGACCCAGACAAATAATTTAGCTAGATCGTATCCCGTTTGAGATGTAGAAGCCGATTCAACCATGATATAACTATAAAAAAGAATTATAATAAACTTATGTGAGTATCCTAAAGTAGTATTAGGCAATATTGTAATAGCCCTAAATAATCAACAGAGTGGTACAAACTTTACTTAACACTATCATCTAGCTTGCAGATATATTCATCTTCACCATACTTAACCCGGTAATCCCTTATTCTGGATTTAGCACGATCATAAAACTTTAATTGTCTATCAATTGCTTGCTCAAGATTTGACCAAGAATTATCTTGATCTAATAGCAGATAATGTCTGCATATCTGGGCCTGTGAGAAATAAATAACACAGGCTATTGAAACCTTCCTTAGATCACTTATCTGTTCAAAGGTGAGTCCACCTAACTTCAAATCATCAAAATCTATCATTTTATTATAGAGGAGTTTGAAAAAAAGTAATTTTGGTTAATATATTTTTCTTTAAGGTCAAAATTACGACTATTTCAAACTTCTCTTTAGAACTTTGCTAATAAATCATCTAATTTTGCAAAGTTCTCTATAGAATGTACATCTATTTATAAAAATAGGGGGTATAACTTTAACCCGCCAGAAAAAGGCTCTGTAGAAAAAGTCCGTCTAGGTCAAGATTGTCAACGATTATCACAGATAATCTTGACTTGACCAGACGCAGCAGACCATGTTCCTAAACTTTAGTTTAGGGTTGTGGTCTGCGAAGTAGGACTTTTTCTACAGAGGCCCAGAAAAAGAAAATATAATAAACCTAACCCGCTATCTTGAAAACTAAGAATGACTGAAAACAAAACTTGCTTTGAGTACGAAACTTACCATGAGGGAGATAATAAAATTCTAAAAATAGAAGTTAGTGCCTGTCCTTTTCCCCCCTCCATCGAATACAGCGAAGTCTGCATGAGCAAGGTAATTGACCTTTTGCTGCAAAATTCCGGAGTAACAGTCATTATTTTATCCCAGCAGCGGCATTATGAATATGACTTTTCCCAGACTAAACTTCTTCTGGAAATTGCTCAACTATACCATAAATTAAACCAAGAAGAACGATTTTCCCACTCCCAGATCATAACTAACCCTTCACAAGAAAAATATATTCTTTCCAGCTACACAGAATTTCAACGCCTTATTTTTCAACAGCTAAAAGAAGATCCCTTTGGCACCTATGTAAAGCTTAAACGCCTGGAGCGCCGGGAGAATATAAAACTAGACCACATCCTTAACCCCGAACAATTAGCCGCTCAGCAAAAATTGGTTCAAGTGATTGGGGAAGTAATCAACTTTCTGGAAGGATTGGAGTTAATTCGGACATTAATGAATTATACCGAAGGATACGAATTAGGCGATCGCAGCATTTACAGCACGGTATTCCATCCTACGACCCGCCCGGATTTTATGTATGCTAAGTTAATCACTGAATTCCCTGATGGAAATCTGGAAGACAGTTACAGTTTTATCTCCGAGGGAGATAAATCCGAAGTCAATATTTTCACTTTTGAGGATAACATCAAAATATTATACCATCTTACTCCGCCTGAATTCTCGTTTGAAGAAGAGTTGTACGAATTGCTGGATGATGCCAAGCGAATTATGGCTGAGCATAAGCCTACCCAAAAAGAGTTTGTTGATCCTGAGCGGATGCGGGAAGTTTTTTTTAGTATTGGCCGGGATTTAATCAGCGACCTAGCTAAGGGCAGAAATCTAAAATTAAAAGATGAAAAAATTAACCAGCTGGCTAATGCTTTGCTTAGATATACCGTGGGGTTTGGATTGATTGAACTGCTGCTGGCCGATCCTAAAATTCAGGATGTTAACATTAATTCTCCTACTGGAGAACAGCCGGCATTTATAGTTCATCAAGATTATGGAGATTGCTACACTAACATTTATCCCACTATTTTAGAAGTTGAAAGTTGGGCCACTAAATTGAGGCTTATTTCCGGCCGGCCGCTGGACGAAGCTAATCCCATTTTAGACACCGAATTAAAAGTGGTTGGATTCAGTTCCCGGGTCTCCGCCCTAACTGCCCCGTTAAGTCCTACCGGATTAGTTTTTTCTTTCCGCCGGCATCGGGATTTTCCGTGGACCTTCCCCCTATATTCTCAGCCCAAGATTAGGTACATTAATTTTATAGCTGCCGGCCTGCTAAGTTTTTTGATTGACAATAACGCCACTATCTTGGTGGCTGGAACTAGATCCAGCGGAAAAACCAGTTTGTTAGGCTCATTCCTGACTGAAATCATGCGTCGGACCAGAATTTTGACTCTGGAAGATACTTTTGAATTGCCTGGTGAATCGTTGCGGGATTTAGGGTATAACCTAGAATCACTTAAAGTCGCTTCCGCCCTTTCTGCCCCTGGATCAGAAGTAGATCCCACTATAGGTATACGTTCCACGCTAAGATTGGGAGACTCGGCTATTTTTGTAGGTGAAGTACGGAGCAAGGAAGCTATCGCCTTATTTGAAGCCATGCGGGTAGGCGCCGCGGCTAACGTAGTAGCGGGAACTATCCATGCAGATTCACCTTATGGGGTTTACGACCGGGTGGTTAATGATATTAGAGTGCCTAAAACCTCATTCAAGGCCATCGACATAATTGTAACTACCAACCCGGTAATTTCCGGGCTTAAAAAATATAAACGGGTGCTAAGAATTACTGAAGTACGTAAAGAATGGGATGAAGATCCGTTGAAAGAGAAAGCGTTTGTTGATTTAATGGTTTATAATCCAATTACAGACCAATTGGAAGTCACCGATGATTTAAAGAATGGCAACTCCGAGATTTTAAAAAACATGGCGGGAAGGATAAAAGAATTTGCTGGAGATTGGGATGCCGTTTGGCAGAATATTGAACTAAGAGGTAATGTCAAACAGGCTATAGTTGATCAATTTTTGGCAACCAATAACGATTCTTTGTTAGAGGCCGAGTTTGTTGTTAAGGCCAACGACAAATTTCATCAAATTTCAGAGAAGGTTATGCATACCACTGGGAAATTAGACCCAGTGGAGATTTTATTCTTATTCCAGGACTGGCTAAGGAAAGAAGGGAAGAGGAGATAATCTGATTTCAGGATAATACCAACTACATTTTCTACTATGCCCGCCTCCCAAAAACATTTATATATTCTCCCTGCTTAATATTTAAGCGATGTACACTAAAAAGGGGCAGGTTACGTTATTTATAATTCTAGGCCTAATTATTCTAGTTGGCAGTCTAATGATTATTGGATTTACTAAACTTCGCACTCCAGAAAAAATACCTATAGAAAACCTCCTCCAAGCTGCTCCTTCGGTCAAAGGATTTGTCTCCAGCTGCGTGGAAAGTTTAACCGAGGAGGCATTAATTCAGGTTGGCAATTATGGGGGGTATATTTACTTGCCGGAAGAATCGACCCAAGAAGCGGTGATTAACTCCCCCTATTATTTTTCGGGCAATTCCATTTTAATCCCTCCCTTGAGCAGTATCCAAACCAATATTGCAGATTACATCGAGTTGAAATTGCCTTATTGCTTACAAGATTTTGAACAGTTTCCGTTCCTGATAGAATACTCTAATTATGAAGTCACAGCTAAAATAATTGAAAATTATGTTGTCATAGATCTATCCCTGCCGCTTAAAATTACTTTTGAAGATCAGGTTACCGAGCTAAATTTATTTTCTTACCGCAAAGAATCCAGATTGCTGGAGATGTATACTGCTGCCGAAGAAATTACTGAACTTACTGCTGAATTTAACCCTGCAGTTTGTTTAAACTGTGCTGATAAAGTTGCCGTAAATTATGGATTTTTGCTGGACATCGCCGAATTTACCACTGAAGAAATATTTTATGTAATTCAAGACCAAATCAATAAGATTGATGATGAGTCTTACCAATATCGATTTGCCGTAAATTATCGAGACAACAATGAACCAACAATATCCTAACCCCAAGTTAACTAATTGGTTAGCTTGTAGATCCAAGCGAACATTTTGGAATCAACTTTTAACTATCATCTTAATTAGTTTTTTCTCTGTCCACTTAGTACAGGCAGATAATGGTGAATCTTCCAACGCACCAATTGATTACAACAATGAACAATTTTATGCTAACATTTTACAATCCGGCGATTTCCAGTTAATAGATTTTTCTCAAATGGATTTAGTAACTTTTGAGAATGCCGTTGCCGCTATGGAGGCCCAAGGTATTTTTGAAGAAATATCTTTTTATCAAGAGGCTAAAAATATTGAGCTGTTTTTTTCCGGATTGGGCGCTTCTCAGTACCATCTAATAAATGCCCAGCAAGTTATTGCGGCCGGGCAGGGAGAACAATTGAATCAGGGACAGATTCAGGCTAATATTAACGAAGTCAGCGACCTAAGTAAGCTAAGTTCAACTGAATTTAGTAAATATTTCACTGATATTTATGAAGTTAGATCCATTGATGTTTCCAGCTGCAATTTATGCACCCTGAAAGAAGGAGTCCTGCGTAACGAGGGATCATCTGCTAACAGCCTAAACTTACAAAAATTTTCTTCCTTAACTAAAACCGGAGCCCTTAATGCGGACAAGATTGACATTTTTACCGCGACTTTTATCTTAACCCCGATCGGAGAAATTAAATTTGATCTGGGAGATTACCTTCCCACCCATATCAATCTGGATTACGTTGATAAATATACTTTAATCAACATTCCTGCCGGATTAGCGCTTAAATCTCCGATCCAGGGAGGAAAAAGTTTTGTTGACTATCATCTTATTTCCGAAGGTACAGCCACCATAAACTTTGGGCACTTAGACCTAATACTTCCTTCAGAAACTGGAACCACCATCGATGGAGTTAAGATATTGTCCCATAACCAGGTTATCACTTTCGTTGATGATGCTGCCAAGATTAATCCGGCTGAAAATTATCTATTTATGGATGGAACAAGAATTATTGCTTCTGGAGACGGATATGGAATTTCCTTTTTAGAAAATAATCCTTATATCCCTCTTTCCAGCAAAAAATATGACCACAAAAATATCCGGGATGGAAATAGAATTATGATTTCTCCCAGTTCCAGTATGGATTACGATGGGAAAAGTAAAGTTACCCTTACTGCCGGTCAAACACCTCAACTATTGTTAGAAGGTACGGTACGGATAATCAATGGAGATGAATTCATCACTGCTAGAGATTCCCGCCACTTCCTGTCCGAACGAGGCGGTTTTGTAGCCGGAGAATTCCCCTATGGGCAATATATCAAACTGGAAGACCAAAAATTCAATTTAGTGGATATGAAAATATCTTTTGCTGGCGAGACCGAGAATAGTATCACTGTAGAAAATAATAATCTAAAAATTGGTGGGGGAAAAACTGTTTATTATAGTGTAAAATACAATGAAGAAGGGCAGCTAAAAATTGATGAACATTTGGGAGAAAGGGCCAAGGCTTCAGTGGTCAGGCCGGAAATTGTTATTTTGTCTCCTAAGACTTTTAGCGGCGCCTGTGGCGGCGATGGATCAAAATTTGCTTGCACGGGGATGACTGAGAATGACGGCTGGGAATCGTTAAAGGAAATAATCTTAGCCAATAAAAATCCAGACCAAATGATTATTTTTTATGATTTCGATAAAAAATTTACCGGAAAAAAGGAAGTTATCGGTACTGAAGCCAACGATTTGTTAAAAGATATTCTCAGCGCTCGGGAACAAGTTCAGGGCCGGCCTTTAACTGTAACTTTCTATGGCCATTCCTCCTGGAATCCGGAAACTAAAACTTATGGTTTTGAAACAGGATCAAAAGGAGGGGTAGATGTGGCTGCATCTGAACTGCAAAGTCTAGACTTTATTGGCTGTGCCGCTGCTGAAACAGTAGCTGGCGTAGATCCAGAAACCAATAAAATAAAAACTGGAATAACTACGGAACAAGTTTTAACTTTGGCAGCCTTTGAATCTTACAAAAACCAAAATCCGGCGGCTACTTTATCCACCCCGGAAGGCCAGAGCCAATTTGTGAATGCTCTCAACTCCGGTCAGATTAAATTACCGGCTAAAAATTGCCAGAATACTGCTAAGTTCATCACCCAATCATTAAATAAAGATATCTGGTACGGAAAAAAAGGATTAGGAGGTTTCCAACGATGGAACGTGCACTGCAATTCTTAACTCTAACTTTAATAACCCTAACCCTGTTTGGAACAATTACCTTAGCTGAAACCCCGCTGCAATACCAATTTGAGTTTAGAATAAATAAAGATGAGTTTCAACTGCTTAATACCAAACTAATTACCACTACCCCTGATCCAGATTCAGCATCACTAACTGGAGAATATCATTACCAACTGCTATTTAATCAAACTGTTATTGCTGAATCTAGTTTTAGTGTCGACCAAACTTTGTTCTACAAATACAATGGTTCCTTGGAGGAAGAATATCAACCTGCATTTTATACCTTAACCCTTGATTATATCCCCGCAAATAAATTATTGATTACTAAGAACCAGCAGATTGTTTTCGAAAGTGAAGTTGAATATTACGCCCCGCCAGACCAAGTGTTGGGAGAAGAAATCACTGTTCCATCAGATTTAGAACCATTAAACTCGCAATCACCAGAAACCAGCTTCGTAGAACCAGAATTGGCTCAAAAGAAAGAACAATTACCTCTACTGCCCTTAGTAGGATTTACTCTAGGATCAATGATATTAATAATTATAGTTATTTTAATAATTTTGACTTCAAAAAAACATAAAAATAGGTTCTAAGAAAATTAATCTGTAATCTTATTAATTTTTAGAGAAGTTTGAAAAATAGTAATTTTGGCAAATATATCGTTTGTTTAATGCCAAAATTACGTTTATTTCAAATTCTCTTTAGAAGTTTGCGGATAAATAATTGAATTATGCAAACTTCTCTTTAATAACCCAATTAATTTTTAAGTTTCTGGTTATTGGTATCTGGTTCTTAGCTGTTTTGCTTTGTGTAAAAAATATACTGCTAGATCCCTATTTTCCTCGATGCTTTCCCGAATATCTTTCTCTTCTTCCCACTGCCTGGCGGCTGCTTCCAAATCCCCCTGATTTTGTTTAATTACTGCTAATTTTGTGTGAGGGAAAAATATTCGGCCAAATAAATACCTCTCTTCATGAAATTGAGCCTGCCGTTGGTAAAGAATTATCATAATTGGATCCATTAAATCTGCCCGTAAATTTTGCATATACTCAATTTCCCGGCTTAAATTGGAAAGATTTGAATTTGCGGCCGCACAATAAACTGTCCTTACATCAGCTTGGGCAGGACCATAAATTGGAGCCATAATTTCAAATTGCTCTTCTAGCAATTCAGTTATTTCGGGATCAGTATCGCAAGCCAAAGCTGGTAAGTTATTGCCATCTGACACTGCCGTAGCTTCCCAGTCAGCTAAACTTAGATAAGTCCCCATGATCATTGAACCTAATACTTTCAATATTTTTACCATTAAACAGTCACAAATATATTTTTGAGCCGCACTTTATAAATATATTCCTCCTATTTTGTAAATTGGCTTAATTCTGGTTTGTCCGCCGGAGTAATTATTGGTTACCTGAGCCGAATTCCCGCTTTTAGTTAGTTTTTTATATCCTGTTAAATTAATATTGATGGAAGATAGATGCGACCCCAGGAATACCAAGATCTAGTAGATAAATACAAGGCTAAAGTTCGGCAGGAATTTGGCGATAAGCCTCCTAGTGAGATCAAAGTTACTTCTAGAGAGTATACCGAATTTAAACAAGAATTATACCCCGCTTCTTATTCTTTTTATGAGCAAGCATGCAACTTTGCCGGAAATTTGCTCAAACTGCAGGTAAGCAAAAAAAATACGGAAATTATACAAAAAAACCTAGATATATGCCATCTAAATGTAACCCCTTCTGGAATTTTTTCCCTAGCTATCTTAACCGGTATAAGCATCAGCCTTTTAGGCTCATTATTTTCTATAGCC
>DATDWB010000031.1:0-10559 GCA_035289845.1 Candidatus Nanoarchaeia archaeon
GCACGGGATAAAAAATCCACCCCACCACATCAAAGTAAATGTTACCAAAGACGATTCTGGCCTGGTTCAAGCAGATTTATTTGGTGCAGAAGAAAAAGTCATTCGAGCTAAAAAGGATAAATCTAATTCTAAAAAAGAGAAGAAATAAATATCTATTTTTATCAACTTTTGTATCTTTTGAGTTTAAACCGATTTTAAAAGCAAGAGAAAACTGATTATGTAATTTATTTCAACTAATTTTTAAATAACTGCTTCTTATCAGCAGTAGAATGAACCAACGGCAAATTTTTATTAAGAAAGAAGCAGTGGGAGAAATTGGACAACTGCCCGAATCTAGAACTACTGCCGAATTATTAAGTTATGGAATTATAAATATCGACAAGCCTAAAGGACCAACATCCCATCAAACTTCTGATCACGTTAAAAAAATACTTGCTTTGAAAAAGGCGGGCCATTCTGGAACTCTCGATCCGGGAGTTACCGGAGTTCAGCCGGTAGCCATTGGCCGGGCGACTAGGATAACTTACTTTTTGCTTACGGCACCTAAAGAATACGTTGCTTTAATGTACCTGCATAAAGATCTTGATGAAAAGACGATACAAGAGACTACCTTTTCCTTTATTGGCAAGATCCGCCAATTACCTCCTATAAAAAGCGCAGTCAAGCGGGAAGAAAGAACCCGGGAGATATATGAATTAGAAATTTTAGAAGTCGATGGAAGGAACGTTCTATTCCGAGTTAAGTGCCAGGCGGGAACTTATATCCGAAAACTGTGTCACGACTGGGGTCAGGCCTTAGGTTGCGGCGCCCATATGGTAGAACTAAGACGAACCCAAGCTGGACCATTTACTGAAAAAGATAATTTAGTTACTTTAAATGACCTCCAGGATGCGCTGCATTATTATCGGGAAGAAAATAATGATAAATTTCTGCGCTACTGTATCCAGCCGATTGAAAATGTGCTTAAGTATCTTTCTAAATGCTGGATTTTGGATACCACCTTGGAAAGTTTGACTCACGGCCGGGATTTAGCCATTCCAGGAATAAGCAAATTAGAGAACTTTCGTAAGGGAGAAACTGTAGCCATAATGACTTTAAAACAAGAATTAGTGGCTGTAGGTGAATCAGTTATGTCCGCCGTGGAAATAAATACCAAATCGAAAGGAATCGCGGTAAAAGTCAGTAAAGTGTTTATGGAAGCAATTGCTAATAAAAATTAATCCTCTCTCTTCTACTTCAACTCTATAACTAATCCATCCCACCCCGGATTTACTAATCGAGTTGGACCAATCTTATCCCTTATACCTACCGTTTCATGTAAGTGTCCAGAGATAGCCAATTTAGGTTTAATCCGTTCAATAAATTTTCGAAAATCTTTATTTCCTACATGTCTAGTTTCCAGAAAATCTAATTTTGTTCCAAAGGGAGGCTGATGGGTCACTAAAACTATATTTTTACCTTTATACTTACCATACCATTCCCGGGCAATTTTTCTAAATCGTGGATCTTCCAGAGTAAAACCCCCTTCCCCATACCCCAGGAATAAATAAGTTCCCATTTTAAGTATCTTTTGATGAAAATTTATGCAGTTAGGAAACTCGGGTGTTAGTTCGTTCAGCATGGAATCACTTTCATGATTGCCGGGGATAACATAGAACTTTTTACCTAAACTGTTAAAACTTTTTAGAATATTTCTTAGCCCCCGGCCAAAAACCGAGATGTCCCCTACACTGACTACAAAATCAATATCTGGTTTCTCCGCCCGAGCCAGCAAGTCTTTTAAAGCGGGCTTATCATCATGCAGGTCCCCAAAAGTAAGAAATTTCATAATGACTTCAAAGTTTATATTCCCACGAAGTGGGATGATTTCTCGGCCTTGCTAATGGCCTCATCTTCGGATTCATCCGCTTCGTCATAATCAGATGATTCTTGCTTAACCCCATCAACACTAACCTCGCTCTCTTCATCTTGGCTTAGGTCCATTACTTTTTTACTTCGGCTCTCAGCAAATTCTTTAACTACTAATTTAGCATTCTCGGTAATTGCTAGGACTCTAACTGTAGCTTCCCTAACCGGGAATATTTTACTTAGTTTCTTTTTAATTACACTTTGAACTTTATAACTAACTAAATTACTGACTAAGGCATCAAAGTCTGATTTAGATATTTCTTCCCGTAATAGTTCTAGGAATTTTTTTCTTAATTCAGTCCTAACTGACCGTTGAGTTCGATTATTGGTTATAATTATAGGCTTCACAATAACTTTTTTGCCATTTTTTGTTTCAAAAACTGAATACTCATCTAACCGGGTGGTATTTTTTCGCACCAGCCGTTTAACAAAAGTCGGAGTTAATTCATAACCGGTAGTTTCGGTCCTAAGAGTTGTGCCGTCGACTTTCACGATCTTGAAACTAACATAAATGTTCTGGTCTTTAATGTTTCCAGTTAAATCCCGTAAGTTAAGCTTTAGGGTTCTACCAACAGCACTTTCCGGGGAACTTAAGTAAGATTCACCTAATTCCTTATTTCCAAATAATTGAGGAGAGATTATTCTATACCATACTTTCTTTTTAGTCTTAATTCTACTTTCTTTTGGTTTTATTTCTTTGGCCATGTTCTAGTTTTGGTTATTTAGCCCGGAATTTTTATTTAGATACCCTTGATAAGCCTCAAATAGACAACCTATTTAAAAATGTTGCTAAAAAAAAGCTCAGCCCAACCACCTTTCCAGCTTCTTCTCCTAAATAAGCTAAGAAATCCAGAAATAGACTTTAGTCTACTAATTTTAGGGATTACATTCCAAAATTCACCCAAACCTTTATTTATAAACCTCTATTCCCCGCCCTTATGTGCCGGATGCTTCTAGCCCTGGGAAATTTTGATTTTAATCTCCTGTTAGATGGAGCCATCCTTATGGCTATGGATCAGAACCTTATACATGAAAAGAATGCAAAAAAGGGGTTGGGAAGCTGGCAGCATGACAGTGGGTGGGGAATAGCTTACTTAGACCCCAACGGTAGCTTAATTACCCAAAAATCATCCAAATCAATTCTTACAGATGAAAGCACTTTCCAATTACGTTATTTGAAAACTCCTTGGGCCTTGATCCACGTTCGTAAAGCTACCTCCGGAAACGTTTCCTTGGAAAACGCTCATCCCTTCCATAACCGCAATTCTCAAGAAGAATATGTATTCTGCCACAATGGAACTGTTCGAGACAAAATTTTTTTCAGCTCAAAGTTCATAACTAAAGGAAATACTGATACTGAACAGATTTTCTATTCCATCCTTACTGACCTGCAAACTATAAATTCCCTGCCCGAGGCCATCGCCTTCAATCTTAGAAAATACCAAGATTATACTGGGATTAATTTCATCTTTTCCAATGGTAAAAGATCGTTTGTGGGTTGTAAACAAAATTCCTCACCTTTATACTATGGAATAAAATATATTAAAACCGACCAGTTTGTTCTATTAAGTTCAGAACAACTGCCGATGTTCCAAAATTATACCTGGAGAAGTCTTAACCCTGAGGAGATGTTTGAAATAGACACTAAGACTAAAGAAATAATCATTCATAAACTATAATCTACTGCCAAACCCAAGGGCTTAGTAGAAAGAGTCCGTCTAGGTCAAGATTGTCAATGATTATCGCAGATAATCTTGACTTGACCAGACGAAGCAGACCACGTTCCTATACTTTAGTTTAGAGAAGTTTGAAAAATAGTAATTTTGGCAAATATATCGTTTGTTTAATGCCACAATTACGTTTATTTCAAATTCTCTTTAGAAGTTTGCGGATAAATAATTTAATTATGCAAACTTCTCTTTAGGGTTGTGGTACATGAAAATCAACAAAGATTTATTTTCAGGACAGAAATGTGAATAAGTCACATTTCTTGTCTGTGAAGTAGGACTCTTTCTACAGAGCCAAACCTAAGGATAGATTTAAATTAAACCCCCGCTTACAACCCCCAATGGACATTAAAATTTACACTAACCCTAATTGCAGCTGGTGCCAGAAAGCTAAGGCCTGGTTTAAAAAGAAAAAACAATCTTTTCAGGAATTAGACCTGGATGAAAGTGATACTTACCGCGACGAAATTCTAGAAAAAACCCGGCAATTGGCTACTCCAGTTATAGATATTGATGGAGAAATAATTGTCGGGTTTGATGAACCGGCCTTAACTTTAGCTATAGAGAAAGCTAAAAATAAAATTTAACTAACTATTTAACCGTGGGATTAATTATCCGTAACTTATTTTTCTGCTTAAGTTCATAATCATATTCAAAATCAAAGATCAAAGTGGTGGTGTAAGAGTTCTGGCTTTCTAAATTTGTCCGGCAGAACAACAAGGCTTCCTGCTTATCCTCGTCTAAAACAATCACCCGCTTATCATCTAAATCCGATTTAAATTCACAAAATATTGGTTTACCACCCAACTCTGAGGAGCCTAGCTGGATAGTTTTAATCTTGCCGTCTCCTCTATTCCTTAAAGTTATCCTAAATTCTACTTCCGCTTCTCCACCAGGAGAAATTATCTCTTTAATCTCCGTTATGGCTAGGGGAGCTCCCTGTCCAGAATATGATTTAATATCTTCCACCTTACACCCAGTATCATATACTTCATATAAATCTGGGTTAAGACAGACTGTATCCGAAAATTCCATAGTTGATTTATAGTTAATTTTTAATAAATAATCCCCTACATACTGTTCTGCACTAGGCAGAAGATCTCTCACCAGCCCCGTAAATTCTAAAAACATTTTTTCTCCTTCGGGATTAAACAAATTCCGTCCTTCCAAATCTTCTACTTCCTGTTTGTAATCATAGAACTGAAAATAATTTTCATCTAGCCCAACTATGCTTACTTCCACTTCAGTAGCGTCATAGGCTGCCTGATTTTCTAATTCTAAAATTATTTTAACGTTAGAACCAGGATACAATTCATCCAAGGGAATATTGGGTAAATAGCTGAATTCTAGCTCAGCTGCTCCCTGTTTAAAATTAAGTTCTGATAAATTACTCCCTGTCCGGCTGCAGCTGGTAAGTAATACCATAATGATCAGAACTGAGATTAAAATTAAGATTAACTTAGCTGGGAACGATTTTGAATTGGATTGATTATTATTCATTTTTGAACCCTGCCAATTACCAGCATAATTTCCCTATTCATAACTTTATCGATTAAGAAGTCGGGTAATCTAACACTGTAAAGGAAAAATCCTCTTTTAATTTATATCCATATTTAGCAAACGCCCTAAATTCACGATAGGCATAATCTAAAGCTGGAGTTGCTAAGTCGGGAGGTATTGATTGAAGGTAGCATAACGGCAGATAGATTGGTTTTTTGGAAGCCGTTTTGCCGGTTGGTAATACGACGTTAAATCCTTGAAGACAGAGTGGATCATCAGCTATAAATCCTGGAGGCAGGTCAATTAAGTACGAATCAATAGTGATAATTTCTCCTCCGCCTTTGTTAAGTATATTTGATGACAAAACCAATTCCTTATCACTTTCAATAATAGGATTATCTAAAGTAATTCCCATACCCCACTGGATTTGCACTAAATCTTCTGGCGCCTGGGACAAATATTTACTGCCTGAAAAATGCAGCTGCTTAATATCTTCCCTCAGCCTTTGCTTTTCTTCTTCCGGCAAATTACCATCAATAAAGGCTCGCTGCAGCCTGGACCAGGTAATTAATTCGGACATTATTACCTCGTATTCCACTTTATGTTTTCCCGGTTTTAATTCTTGACCTTCCGGCAAGGTGCAGGTTACGGTGCGTTCATTTTCTTCGCTGGTGATCTTAATATCCTTGGGAACAACTTCTCCGATTAGGACATTTTTAGTGTTGCTCAGGGGATAAAATTTACACCCTAAGACTAAATTTATTTCCTCTAAGCGTGGGTTTTCCAATTCTAGGTTTACGGAATGCCTAATCTTATTCCCGCTAGGAAATTGCATCTCCCTGTCCACCTGGTTAAATTCTACGGTCATTTTTTTAGTCATGGTGGGATCTTTAATTCCTGAAACTAAGATACTATTTTTTTGCCGTTCAATCTCATCTTGGATACAGCGTTTATATGCTGCGGTGCCTTTCCGATTCTTTTCTATTTTTACACATTGGTAATCTAATTTACATTGTTCAACTTTATCTTCTACACAATCTCCAGTTTTATGGGCTGAAAATAAATCTCCAAAAAAACAGCTCCAGGCAAATTTAGGCCGTTGATTTTCACACGAAGTTACTGCATCCTGCAGCCCTTCCCTAGCCCCAGCCAGTTCTTCCGGACTGGGTATTAACCCTTGATCTTCCCCCCCGGTGCTGGAGGGAGCTAAGAACAAAATAACTAACACCAAATAGGCGATGCCTGCAGCTCCCGCAATTTTATTGAGCCAAGTTCCTTCCTGATCGCTGATCATAAAAAATAAACCAACATAAGTCCACAGCGGTATCCAGGCTAGAATTTGAATTATTATTTCTGGAACGGCTACCCCTTCCTGAGCTGCCCATTGAACTAATCCCGAATCTAGTAGGAAAATTAAGATTGAGATTAATCCATATTTTAATTCATCTACTGATCCGGCACCAAATGATTCCCGCTTGGAAAAACTTTCAAAGAATCCTCTAATTAAAGCCCCGGCGATCAATATAGGGATAATATAAATTAAAATTGATTTTATGCTGGCGGCGCCTAATATGAAGTACCAGGCCGTGAACAAAAAAGTTATTAAGAATCCTCCTCGGAAAACTGCACTGGCGGTATATATCATGAAAAAACAGGAAGCATACACATACCACGCTTCTGTGCCAATAGTTTTAGACAAGATAAACGTGATCAAAGAAGTAAAGAACAGCAATGATCCTCTGGCTCGGAAAGAAGCTACCGCTCCTGAAGCTAAGGCCGCCCCCCCGCCGATTATTACTTCTTTGGTTAAATTGGCTCCTGTTTTAGCCGCAACTCCAGTTCCTTGAGCAATTTTGCCGCCATAAGTCTTTGTTCTTTGGACAATTTTACTTCCAGCCGACTTAAATCGGTCCCCTCTGGGACTAGTTTGCGGTAAAGGAGAAGAACTATCCGAACTAGTTGACCCGCCAGAATTATTTTGTTCCATCTATCTTTAGCTTAGTACTATACCTCTTTTTGTGGTAATATAACTAAAACTTAAGAATATAAAAAGGTTACTTAAATGTGAGCTGTCCACAAAGGCACTAATTTGAAAATCAACCCAAATAAGATTATTTAACCAATTCAACCTTTAACTGCCTTATTTCCAACGTTTTCTTGGGCCTAATTTTAAGAGAATTGGCTCCTTTCACTACATCTTTGCTTAAATCAATCTGGTGAGATATCTCCCGAGTGTCAAAATTACGCACGTGGCCGTTAAACACTAAATCACCCAAGTTATTCTTTATTACATCTACAAAATCTAAAGTTGCTCTAACCCGCAGATTGTTATTTTTAACAGCTTCATATTCTTCCAAGGATAAATCAAAGTAATAAGTAGGGAAATCCAACTGGCCTAGTTTGGATTTAATAACTAGATGGGATAAAAGATAAATTCCTTCATCTGAATCAAAAGTAATGGTATTTTGTCCTGATTTAACGATATCCGGCGAAAATTCGATGGGGGTAAAGGCAATTCCGCATTCCGGAACCGAATTATAAATTTCAATTTCATTAATAGCTACTGACAAAGTTCCTATTTCTCCTTCCAAACATTGAGGTTGAAATTTTAAAACCATCGTATCCAAATTCTTTTTTTCTGTTTCCGTTATCAAAAAAGATTGAGTTGATTTTTTAGCTTGAATATCTTCCACATCTGCTATAACTTTAATTTCCTCTAACCTCGCTCCATTAGTTATCCAGAAAGCTAATCCGGGAGAAGAAGCTTCAAAAGCAAGGACGTTTTCTTGCTGTAAAAAATTATTTGGCAGGGAGATTGGTTTAACCAACCCCGCGATTGGATCAGCATTATATACTTCTTGGCCATTTAAATTTATGATTAATTGTCCTTCTGGTTCAGCCGTCTTAAAACTTAATAAAACTTTAGTGGTATGTTCTAAATCGCTGATTGAAAATTTTAAATCTGATACTTGTTCAGTAAATACTCCATTTTTAATGGTGGCAACTCCCCGTTCAGCTAATACTAAACTTTCGGTCTTGGTAAATAAATTAACCACTGGCAAAGGATGTTCAACCTCTTTCTGAGGCAAATAATCTAATCTTCCGGGAGTTACTGTAAGTAAATTTCCGGAAGTTCCGGCCACACTGGCACCATCATTATTATCTTCCAGCAAATTTGCTCGCTCTTGAGGCGGAATAAGGATAATGAATATTATGATAAAAAAGGCAATTATAGCTAACAGTACAGCTGCTCCGACTGATCCCTGTGCTCTTTTTAATGAAAACATACTAAAACATAAAGTAAGGGAATATATAAATATTTTGGGGTAGTTAGACTTTGTAGAAAATATACCCAAGTTTAATACCAAAATTCCCTCCAACCCAGGAACAACAACAAAACTTATAAATCAAACCTTCTCCTGCATAAATATGAGTTATAGCCCTAGTTCTATCTGGACTGAAAAATATCGTCCTAGTGACTTCTCGGAAATAAAAGGACAAAAAGACATCGTGGAAAAAATTGAGGCTTTTGTAAAATCCAGGAACATGCCCCATTTACTTTTCAGCGGACCAGCCGGAGTAGGTAAAACCACGTTATCTTTAGTTATTGCTAAACGGCTATTTGGTGAGAATTGGCGGCAGAATACCTTGGAATTAAACGCTTCCGATGAACGGGGAATTGATGTAGTCCGAGTTAAAGTTAAAGATTTTGCCCGAACCAAAGCCTTAGGCGAAGTGCCCTTCAAATTAATCTATCTGGATGAAAGTGATGCTTTAACCAAAGATGCCCAGCAGGCGCTTAGAAGAACTATGGAGAATTACACCAAAACTTGCCGGTTTATTTTAAGCTGCAACTATTCTTCTAAGATTATCGATCCGATTCAGTCCCGATGTGCTGTTTTTAGATTTAAACCTTTGTCTAAAGAAGAAATATTTGAGGTTATTGAAAAAATTGTTAGAGAAGAAAAAAACCAAAATGGTGAAGTTCAACCGGCTTTAATGTTGGAAGTAAAAGAAGCTTTATATGAAGTAAGTAATGGCGATGTCCGGAGATTAACCAATATAATGCAAAGTTGTTTTGCGATTAAAAAACTGGGAGAAGATCTCACAGTAGAAAATGTATATTCCATGGCTTCAGTGGCTAAACCTAAAGAAGTCAATGAAATCTTATCTTTAGCTGCCAAAGGTAACTTCCTAGAATCACGTAAGAAATTATTGAATTTGATGCTAGATTATGGATTATCGGGATTGGATATTATCAAGCAAATTCAGAAAGAGATTTGGAATCTGGATTTAATTGATGCTAAAAAAGTAGGATTAGTTGATAAGTGCGGCGAAATAGAATTTCGGATGGTGGAAGGCTCAGACGAATATGTCCAGTTAGAAAGCTTTTTGGCTTTTGTAATGATGATAGGAGGGAAATGAATGGTAGTCCAAATGCTCAAAACGATAAAAAATATTGCTCATAGGATTAGGGGAAGAACTCCTTTTGAGGTGCAGGATTTGGAAGGATGGAAGGGCCAGGATTTTTAGGTTAGTGTAATCAATGAATCTAATTTTAGGGTTCCCTATTTAATAGATTCGATAGATGGCCTTCCCCGAGGTGAGGTGCTAAAAATAAAAGATCGTAAACCGGGTTGCTTGGAAGGTTATTGGTTTGCAGATTTAGAAGAAGTAATTTCCAAAGACTATGAAGAAAAAATTGATACCTGGGAATATTATTTTAAGACTACAATAAATTATATCTTTAAATTAGAACAGATAGATTTATCTAACCCCTCAAAACCAATTTTTAACGGGATTGCGGCAGATTATAAATGTCCACTAATATTGTATTGCCAACTTATAAAAAGATGACTCTTAAGCTTGGTAACGTTGGCAAATACCTTGCTCTGGGAGAGATAGTTGCACTTTAACTCCCCTTATTTTTTTCCATTTCTTCATTTATTTTCAATAAATTTTCTTTAAATTTCACAAAATCACTTAAAGATACACTCGCCCCGGCTGCCGGCACGTGGCCGCCGCCGCTTCCTTTTAATCCCAGAAGAGATTTTTTAAGCAGAACGTTCATATCCACTTTAGAATCGTTTCTTCGAGCGGAGATAGTCATCCAGTTATTTATTTCTTGGATCACCACCACCGTAGAATTGGGATGTTTAATTGTACTAACCCGGCTGGCAATGATGCTTTTTATGAAATTAACTGACTTTAGTTCCAGTAAATAGACTGTTCCTTTTTTAACGGCTAATTTATCAAAATGATCATAGTAATAATCTACTTCTTCTTCAATAACTTTATACTTTCCCAAATTTTTCAAGGCTTCATTAATATTTTTTGATTTAAGGAATGATTGAAAACATTTCTCCGAATCCAGCATGGCTTCACCAAAGGATATTAATTGAGTTATCCGCCCCAATTTAGTTT
>DATDWB010000032.1:0-44956 GCA_035289845.1 Candidatus Nanoarchaeia archaeon
ATTTTATGCAGCAAAAGCTCTTCTTTTAACCAAGAAAATTGATACAAAAGCACCAGAAGTTCATAAGAAAACATTTGAAGAATTTAAGAAAAATTTTGTTGATACTAATGAGTTAGATATTAATTTTTTGAAGATATACAGGAAAATGATAGTCAGAGCCGATGAACTGTTACAAATATTCAAAGATGAGAAGTGGAAGCGTGGTCATTTTACATATCAAACCATACCTCAAGCAAACAAAGAGCCTGCTGAAGATTCATTAAAGAATGCAAAGTTTTTCGTCTCAAACATAATGAGGGTTGTAAAAGAAGCAAAAAAGTGATGTCTCTTTAAAGCGGGAAGAAAATGTCCAAACTATTAAAGCAAAAACTGCAAGAGATTGGATAAAAATTTGGAGAATCATTTGATTAAAGGGGCTTTAATTCGTAAACCATACATTCTAAAGTCCAATCTCTTGATTTAACAACACTAAAACGTTCCCTTTTTGGAATTTCTATTTGATAACCTGCTCTTTCTGCTTCTTCTTTTATAATGTCGTGTCTAGAAAATTCTCCTGCTCCCAAAATTACTTTACCTTGTGGAGTAAGATAATTTTTTGCTTCACGAATAAATTGTCTTAAAAATTTATATCCCGGATCAAGTCCTGCTCTTAACTGATTAATTTTTTCAGGAGTTATATCCCCTTCTCTTCCCCTCTCCTTTAGAACTTCTTCTATATCTCTATCTGGACAATTCCAGGGAAATGCCCAAAAAATATAATCAAATTTTTCATCTTTCCCAATAGGTTCAAATAAACTCCCTTTTCTTACATCAAAATAATCCGGAGCACAACAATGACTTAAGTAATACTGTCCAGCGTTCATTTGGCAATTTTTAACTGCCATGGGGCTTATATCTGTAGCCACAACTTTTTTGGGTTTACCGTGCAATGCACAATATATAGCCACAACACCCGTTCCTGTTCCGATTTCTAATAAAGATTTTCCTTCAAGTTTATCATCTTCACAAAACCATTTTGGCCACATCATACTTACATTAATATGATCTGGAGAGTAAACAAATTTTTTTATTAAAAAATGAGGCAGTCCAGGCAAGTCTTTCCAATACCTATCACTGTCTTTAAATCTTGGGTCTTTTTCTTGTTCATCATACATCGCGATAGTCGAATCCAACATTTGTTTATGATATTTATCCATTTTATTTGTCTCCTAAAATTTTATACTTGCTCCAACTAAATAAGTGGCTAAGTCTTTGTCAAAATTTTGGATTTCCGCTCTTCCGAATAAAGACAAATTGTCTGTAATTCTTTTGTTTAATTGTAATTCTGTAAAATACGAAGGTTTTTCTCCATTTGTAAAAGTACAATCTTGCAAGACTTCTACTGAAAAACCTTTTCTTAAAGGTCTTCCATAAAACATTGTTAAATTTAAAGCATCTTGATTCGCACTTAAATCAGTATAACCATATCCTCCCAACTTTCTTGCTAAATCAGTATATCTCACTCCGAATTTTGTATCAAATATTTCTTCACTATTTGCCTTTGTATCTACTAATAATTTTAATGGAAAATCCTTTTTACCAATCATAAATCTATTTCTTCCAAAATATGTGTCTGAGTCCCAATCGTTCATCTCATTTAATCCTTGGTATCCTAAAGAAAAATCTCCAATATCCAGAGAAACATCCGAAAGTAATCTATTCCTTACAGGCCTATCTCCTTCTGGAGTCCTTTCCGTTACAACTGCTGTTTCTAAGGCATTATATCAAAATTAACTTTTGGTTCTTCTGCTCTTACAGGAGTAGCATATAATCCTAATGCTAAAGTTACTGCTAAAAGAGTTTTCTTTATTGTTTGTGATATTTTTTTCATTTTGATTTTTTCTGTAGCGTTTTACTACTCTTTAATTAATAATGGTAGAAAACAATAACATTTAAATATTCCCTACTATTTATATATAGTAGTATTGGTAAAGAATTTCAAGAAATTTTAGCGAAAATTGATCTTACAAATCAAGAATCAAAAGTTTATTTAGCATTGCTTACTTTGCAAGAAGCACAAACGGGTAGATTGTGTAAAGAAACTAAGATAGCAAGCTCAAACATTTATAATATCCTTGACTCATTAATTAAAAAAGGATTAGTAAACTTTCGCATACAAAACAACATCAAGGTATTTATGTCTTCCAATCCCGAAGTTCTTAATGACTTATTTTTAGAGAAGCAAAAAAGTATTGAAACCGAAAGACAACAGATACAAAGTTTGGTTAAAAAATTAAAAACCCAAAAAATTCAAGAAGAACCTCAATCAAACTATAAATATTATGAGGGGATTTCTGGAATTAAAGGGATGTGGCACGAAATTAACTCCCAATTAAATAAGAATAGCGAGGAAAGAATATATGGTGCTAAAAAAGAGGGTTATAAAATGCTAGTTGGTTTTTATAATGAACATCACAAAATAAGAAATAAGCTTGACGTTAAGGCAAAAATACTTTTTCCCATAGAAGATAAAGAACTGGCCGATAAGAGAAAAGATAAAAATACTGAAGTTAAGTTTAATAGTTTAAAAAATGAAGCTGAGTGGGGTGTAGTTGACGATGTGGTTTATATTCAACATAATTTAACAAAAAATCCAAGAGGATTTCTGATTAAAGATAAAGTTTTTTCAGAAACATTTAAGCAAGTTTTTGAGCAGATTTGGAAAACAGCCAAGAGTAGTTAAGTCAGCCCCCCATAATAAATCCGAGCAAACGAATGTTTGCGTATCTGTGGCGTAGCCAGACATAGTGTCCGAAGGACTGGGGGGAGTTCCTATTTTGTTTTTCACATTCCAAGGCGGGGCGTTTCTTCCAAAGACTACTTTACAGTGATAAATTGCGAAAGCTTTATAAATAAGTGTTCATTTTAGCTCTTAAAATGACATTAGAAAACGTTACAGGAAATTTATTGGCTTACAAAGGATTAGAGCCAGGCAAATTTCAGCATGTTGACCAGCTTACTACTGAGCGAAGAACCAATCATGGATTAAGAAATCAATATTTTTATACTGCTGATGGAGAATTATATACTGTTCAAGAAAGAAATCATTTATGGGTTATTACTCGTGAACCACAAAATTTAATCTTAGAAAATATTGACGAAGCATACAGGCAACTAACAAGACAAGGAAACTATTTTCCGGATACTGAAGCTGCTCAAGCTTCTTTAAAGCATAAAGACAGTGTTGTTGTTGAGCTAAAAGGATTAAAACTTAAAAAAGATAGTGATCAATATGGTCATTTTGTGGTTGATCCTAAAGCAGTAAAGAAGTTAAATTCTGAGCAAAGAAAAGCTGCTCAACGTATCTATGGTCCCGATGAGGAAAATTTTGGCCTAAACATGAAGATGTTTGCAGAAGCAGGAAAAAATCCCTGCGTTTTCGTATTAATGCCTGATTATATACAAGGTACTTTAAGAAGTAATGATAAAAAATTCGTTGGGCGGGCTTCGTGGCTGAATATTTTCGGCAGCAATTCCAATTTCAATGCCAATGATCGTATCGTGAACAATCGTGGCGCCCTGCGTGGGGTACGTTGTGTTATCGCCGAAGGCGACGCGCCCGAAAATGAGGTTCCACATGCTCCACAGGAAACGGAAAGAGTAAGAAGCCCGACTATGGAAGAAATCTTGGCAGTATCTCGAACACATGTTCCCGAATTTGGTTGGGAGCGATTCCAAGCTGAAATTGGAAAGTTATATAAACAGTAATTTTTTCTTCATTCTTGTCTCGGCATTACTCTGTGTAATGCGGAGTAGAGCTGGACTACACGCTCTTATGCTATGGCGTTTGGCGACAACGTTATGAAATGTTCAGTTTAGACTTGCTCTAACGCTGATAAGACAACCGTGACACAATACTTTCGAGTATTACGGTTGAAACGGTGGTGAAGAATGGGCATCAAGAGCTATGACGTTGGGCGGGCTTCGTGGCTGAATAATTTCAACAACAATTCCAATTTCAATGCCAATGATCGTAACGTAAACAATCATAACGCCCTGCGTGGAATAGCCCACTATAATGCTGAGACACTTCTTTTGAAACCTTGCGACCTCTGGCAAGAATTATGCAGCGTTCAGAATCTGGAATTAGCCTACAAGAAGGCAAGAAACCACAAGACATTAAGGCCAGGCGTTCTTGAATTTGAGGAAAAGCTCGCTGAAAATCTTGATGTGTTGAGAACAGAACTTCTTTTTCATTTATACAAACCACGACCATTAAAGATGTTTATTCTGCGAGATCCAAAGACCAGAAAAATAAGCAAATCAGATTTTCGTGATAGAGTTATCCATCATGCACTATGCAATATCATTGAGCCACTCTTTGAGAGAATGTTTATCCATGATTCTTATGCCAACCGCGAAGGAAAAGGAACACTCAAAGCCATTCAACGTTTTGAGTATTTCCGCAAAAAGCTTTCCCAGAACAATACTTCTCAAGTGTTTATCCTGAAATCAGATATTCGCCATTATTTTGATGAAGTTGATCATGCAATTCTGTTAAAAATCATCGGGAAAAGGATTAATGACCCAAAAGTATTATGGCTCATACGAAGAGTCCTGGGTAATTATTCCACCAGCGAAGGAAAAGGCATGCCATTGGGAAATCTGACATCCCAATTTTTCGCTAATGTGTATTTGAATGAGTTAGATCAATTTGTCAAGCACAAGTTGAAGGCGAAAAATTACATTCGTTATGTGGATGATTTTGTAATCTTGCACAATTCAGGGGAAAATTTAACAGAATGGAAAACTTTAATTGCTGATTTCTTAAGGGAAGAATTATTGTTAGATCTGCATCCAGACAAGACAAAGATAATCTTATCTGATCATGGTGCAGATTTTTTAGGTTTAAAGCTTTTCCCATATCACAGAATAATGAAGAAAAGGAATGTTCGTTCATTTAAAAGAAAGTTGAAATTAATCTGTGAGAAATTTGATAATGGCGAGATAATGTATGATGAGGTTTATGGTTTTCTGGAGGGTTGGATTGCGTATGCAAAGAATGCAGATACTTATAATCTGAGAAAGAAGATAATAGGTGATATTGAGGATAAGTTTCAAAGTGAAGTGTCTACAAAGGGATACAATAGAATTCACAAGAAGTAGAACGCCCCGCCACATCCATTTTTAATGTTGTTTTTAGGAACTCTCCGTAGGATTAGAACTCCCCCATTATTTTTTAGAACTTAAACACAATTGAAACTAACACCTAATAAGTCCATGTCATTTACTATCTAGTGAGTGAAATTAGTATGCATTAATTAAGTTGCTCACTAATACTTATATCAAATTAAACTCTATCCTAAGTGATAACTAATTACCAGCTATCTTTCTCATCTCGAGTATAAACCAGCGGCTTATCTTGGACAATCATCGAATGTTCAAACTGACTAACCATTCCTCCCGACACTTCCACTAACGGCGGGTAATCTTTAATTATTCCCGATTGTTCCAATTC
The DNA here is from genome assembly GCA_035289845.1 of Candidatus Nanoarchaeia archaeon. Classification (GTDB taxonomy): domain Archaea; phylum Nanobdellota; class Nanobdellia; order Woesearchaeales; family GW2011-AR9; genus DATDWB01. The sequence goes on from DATDWB010000032.1 coordinate 5,498, forward strand.
TCGCATTCCTAGGGCGGCAGATCCTTTACCTAATTTACGGGTTAGCCATCGGGTAGTGAATGGCAGTCCTTGCTGCGATTTTACCAAGTCTAATATTTTTTTAGCATAAGGTGAACGGACACCTTTTTCTTTTTCAACCATAAAGATGGTAGATCGTCCTTTTTCTTTGATCAAACCTTGTCCCGGCGTTACAAAGGGTTCAATTGCAATTTGCCATCCCGATTTTAATTCCGTCTTATCCTTATTATTAAATGCAGGGATAGATGTCCCTCCGTGGACTTTATACCGGCCGATGGTATGGCCTGACAAATTTTTAATGGTGGTAAATCCCAGCGCTTCCGCTTCCGAGAATTGAGCTTCTCCCAATTCCCACAATTGTACCCCCGGCCGCACTATTTTGATGGCTGCTTTTAAAGCGTTCTGAGCAGCTTTAATTAAATCTTTATACTGTTCCGATTTACCTACTTCCACAGTCATGGCATTGTCCGCCAAATAGCCGTCTAAGTGAACTCCAATATCTATTTTTATTAAATCTCCTTCCTTGGACACTGAACTATCATCTTCCAAGGGGCAGAAATGAGCCGCAGTTTCATTGACCGCCATTTGAGCCCAGGCGATTTGTCCGCCTAAACTTAATATTTTGTTTTCACAATAATCCATCACTTCCAGAAATGAGGTTCCGGGGACGGCTAACTTTTTAGCTCCTTCCCGTCTTACTTGGGACGCTATCTGCCCGGCAGTTACAATTTTTTGCAGGATTTCTTTATCCATAATCTGCTAATTGGAGATAGCGTATATAAACTTTTACAAACATTTTTATATTTATAATAGTTATAGGTGTAAGATGAGATTTAAATTAACCCTGGCGGCTATTTTACTTTTGCTTATCCTAAGTTCTATGGTTTTAGCCAAGGGTTCTTCTTCCTATGGCAACACTAATCCAGTGGAAGAAAACTGTGAAGATAAATCAGTCTTAGCCGAACGTTTGCAATGCCGCTTAGAGAAGCAGAGCAGTACTGATATTCCGGAAGCCTGCTTAGATTTAACCATTCAGGATAAATGTATGGATTTTTATGACGCTGCAGCTTACTGCTATGATTTGCCTAATAAGGATAAAGATACCTGTTTTAGAAAAGAATCCGGATATGGCGTAGATAAAACTAATACTCAAGCCCAAAGATTTTATATCAATGCTTTATTATACGAACTGGAAGAATATGTGGAAGATGATTTTGATGCCGGCCGGTTGAGTGCTAAAGAGGCTTCGGTGTTGATAGCTGATATTATTACTATGAAACGGGCTTTGCTTTCTGGCCAACCTTCATCTTTGATTAAAGGCCTGTTGATTAATTACGTCGCCCAGCGGGGGATTGGCAATTAAAAATGATAAAATTAAAATTAAAATTGGTTCCACTAATATTTATTTTGGTAGCAGCTGCTTTGTTGGTGGTAGGCTGTACAATACAGGAATCACCTACTGGACCTACTAAAGTTCAACCTATGCCCGAACCAACCGCAGTTGAACCAGTTTCGGAAGCGGCAGCGGAAGTAATCCCTGAACCGGTGGAAGAATCAATTATTCTAGATTCGGAAGAAGCAGTGGTGGAGCAGTTGAATAAGATATTGAGTTAGAATTAAGGAGAAGTTTATAACAAATCTTGTCATTACAATTTAGGCTTAAAATTATCTTCTGCATGCTTATATTTTTCTAAAGTATCGGTAGGGAACCATTGGCCTTTATGGATAAACGCAATAATTTCTCCTGGTTTTAATTTCTCATAATAATCATATTCAATGGAAAATTGTTCTTGAGGAATTTTTTTTACTCCCTGGGGTTCTAAAACGATTGCCCCGGCGTTAATTAAATTTGAAGGAGCATCTTCTCTCTTTGGTTTTTCTACAAAAGAAATTATCCTCTCTCCTTCTAATTTGGCTACCCCAAAATTTTCCACATCTTCCCTTTCTGTTAAAACCATAGTTACCAATTTTTTATATTTTTGATGAATGCTGTTTAATTCCCGGTAATTTATATCCATCAAATTATCTCCCCACACCACAAAGACAGGTTGGTTTAAGTTTCCTAAAGCCTTCTTGATTGCTCCTCCGGTACCCAGGGGATTTGATTCTAGGGAGTAGCTTATGTGCACTCCCCATTTTTTACCATCTCCAAAATATTCTTGGATGGTCTCCGACTTGTATCCAATTGAAAGAATTATCTTTTTAATCCCCTGCTGAGCCATATTCTTTATAGCGTGCTCAACTATAGGTTGGCCTTTTATGGGAAGCAGCGGTTTGGGGATGTTATAAGTAAGCGGCCTTAGTCTGGTTCCTAAACCTCCGGCGAGGATTATGGCTGTGTCTATCATCTCCATAATTTTAGGTTAGAAATAATTAATTTAAATAGTTATGGAAAAAAGATCTATTCTTGTTTACATCTCTATGACATTTTGAAATACTTGGAAATTGCAAGTTCAATAAAAACAATATCCTAACCAGAACTAAAATAATAAAAAGTGGACAGCTTACCAAGTTTCCCGCGCATTGCAGTACACCCCAGTACGGAGGCATTCTTAATTTCTGTGTTCGAAAAGGGAACAGATGAACCACGCCCCTATGGCCGTCCAAGAAACCAAATAATGGGTCTATTTATAAATATTTCGAGCTATTTTAACTTAATTTAGACAACCACACTTCCATAACTCTTTTAAACATTTTTTCCAGTATTTTGGCTAGGTGATACCATTAAAGCCCTAATTTTAGCCGCCGGATACGCCACCCGATTATACCCCTTGACTGAGAATACGCCTAAACCGCTGCTCCCAGTAGGTGGGAAAGTCCTAATTGACCATATTCTGGACAAAATTGTCCTTATTCCTCAAATTAGTCAGGTGTTTATAGTAACCAATAATCGTTTCTATCCCCAATTTAAGGAGTGGCATTTTAACCATCCCTATAAGGAAAAAATAAGTTTGGTTAATGATGGCACTTCTTCCAATGAAAATCGTCTTGGAGCTGCTGGAGACATCAATTTTGTACTGCAAAATAATCCTTTTGATGACGATCTGCTGGTGATAGCGGGAGATAATTTGTTTGGGTTCTCACTGCTGGACTATCTTAATTTTTTCCAGTCTAAGAGAACAACCACCGTTGCTTTCCATGATCTTAAGGATCCGGCTAAAGTTAAAGATAAATTTGGAGTAGCGGTCTTGGATGGAACTAGGATCATAAAATTTGAAGAGAAACCGGAAAATCCTAGCAGCACCTTGGCTAGTACGGCTTGCTACATTTTCCCCCGCCATTTATTGAATTCGATTAAAGATTATTTATCCCAAGGAAAGCTGGATAATATTGGTGATTTGATTAAATGGATTGCGGCCGGAGATCAAGCCCACGGTTTTGTATTTACTGAACACTGGTTTGATGTGGGCTGTTTTGAATCACTAGCTGAAGCTCAAGAAGTATACCGCTCAAGAGGTATACCTAAATGAAAATTAGTATCTTTGGCACGGGATATGTGGGATTGGTTACTGGAGCCTGTCTGGCTAATTTAGGGCAGGAAGTTAGGTGTATCGATGTGGATGAGGAAAAAATTAATTTAATTAAAACTGGAACCATCCCTTTCTTTGAACCCGGATTAAAAGAATTAGTGCAGCAGAATATGGTTAGGGGAAGATTGAACTTTACTTCCGATCTTAAGCAAGGGGTAGAGTTTGGGGAAGTGATATTCAATTGTGTTGGTACTCCCGGGAATAGGGATGGTTCAGCAAATTTGGATTATGTTTTTTCAGTGGCTGAAATCGTGGGCCGATATGCTACGGGGTATAAAGTTTTAGTTAACAAAAGCACTGTTCCTCCTGGAACCGCTCGTAAATGTTCTGAGGTAATAAATAAAGTTAGAGGTCAATTAAACAATCAAGCTTCATTTTCATCTTCAATAGAAATAGTTTCTAATCCGGAATTTCTTAAAGAAGGCAGCGCCATTTACGACTTTACTCATCCGGATAAGATCATAATTGGAACTCCTAGCGATAAGGCTTATTCTATCGTTGAACAAGTGTATTATGGATTAATCAGGCAATCCAAGCCTCTAAAAACAGATTGGGAAACAGCTGAGATTATTAAGTATGCTAATAATTCTTTTTTAGCGGCTAAAATAAGTTTAATTAACGAGATAGCTAACATCTGCGACTTAATTGGGGCGGATATAAAAGTAGTTGCTAAAGCTATCGGGATGGATTATCGTATTAGCCCTAAGTTCCTAAATGCGGGAATTGGTTATGCGGGCAGCTGTTTTCCTAAAGATATCCGGGCTTTGGTAAATTTAGCGGCTAAGCGGGGGTATGAAGCTAAGTTATTGCAGGAAATTGATTTGTTTAATGAACGGCAGAAAAAAATGCTGCTTTCCAAATTGAAAACAAAATTTCCTAATTTAAAGGATAAAACTGTTGCCTTGTGGGGATTATCCTTCAAACCTAAAACCAGTGATATTAGGGAAGCGGTATCTTTAGTATTGATTGATGAACTTTTAGCTCACGGTGCTAAAGTAAATGTTTACGATCCGATTGCCAATGATGAAGTACGTAAAGTTAAAGGAAATCGGATTAATTATTGCAGCTCGGCCTATGAATCTGCTCGAGACAGTTCGGCCGTCATTTTAGTAACTGAATGGGATGAATTTAGGACGGTGGATTTCAGCCAGATTGGTGGTATCATGGCCCATAAAGTTATTTTTGATGGTCGTAACATTTATGATTCTAAGCTGTTGAAAAATTTAGGATTTGAATATTACGGGGTAGGCCGGTCATGAAAGCCTTGGTCTTAGCGGCGGGATTTGGAACCAGGTTGGAAGACGGAATTAAAACTTATTCTGGACCCTATCAAGAGTGGTTATACTCGAATGTAAGAAACAAGCCCAAGGGATTGATTCCCGTTAACCGCCGGCCGATTATTGATTACCTCTTGGATCAGGCTAATAAAGCCAGCATTTCAGCGGTGAATTTTTATGTGCAAACCAATAATTTATTTCATTCTCAATTTTGTGATTGGGCTAGGGGAAAAAATATACCTCTCCTTAATATTTTTAATAATGGGGTAAACAGCAATGGGGAGCGGAAGGAACAGGTCTTAGATCTGTTTCTGGCTTTAGAAAAGATTGGTTATGCTGAACCGGTAATGGTGTTTGCTTCCGACACTTTGGTATATGATTTCTCTGATAATTTGTTAGATTTGAGTAAGATGGTTGAGGTTTATCAGGCCGCTAAATCTTCCCAGGTAGTAGTTTATTATAAATCCAATCAAGCTTTTAATCATGGAGTTGTAGATCTTGATGACGCCGGAAATTTGCTTAACTTTCGAGAGAAACCAATAGGGGTGGAAAGTGGGTGGGTAAACGCTTCCATTTATTTATTCAGCCCGGAAAAATTAAGGGAGTTAAAGGTAAGAACTGCGGTTAAAAATTATAAAAATCCTTTGGAACAAATTTGGGATGGATTCAAGTCCTTTGCAGCTGCTCGACGAGAGGATATTGGCACGATAGCTGATGTGCTTAAGGCTAATGGATTGGAATGATTATAATAATAGCTAACCTAAAATAAATTTACTAAGATTAACAAAATGACCACCAAAATATTAGTTACCGGAGGATCAGGATACATCGGTTCAAATACCGTTAAGTTACTTCTAGATGTGGGATACGAAGTAATAGTTTGTGATAAAAATAAACTTCCTGAAAATTTAATTAAATCTACCGCTCAAAATAAAAACTTGCAATTCATAGATCTAGATTTAAGCAACTCAGAATCTATTGATAAACTAATGACAGAACAGAAAATAGATTCGGTCATTCATTTCGCCGGATACATCGAAGCGGGTGAATCTATGCGTCATCCGGAAATTTTTTTCCGTAACAATCTGGTTAATGGTCTGAACTTGTTGCAAGCTATGATTAAACACAATATCAAACAAATTATTTTTTCCTCTTCCGCTGCAGTATATAAAGCTAAAGAAAAGCCGTTAACGGAAGAAGACTTAACTGAACCTGCAAATGTTTATGGTGAAACCAAATTAATCTTTGAGAATATTTTAAAATGGTTTGATCAGATTTATGGTTTAAAATATGTTTCCCTGCGTTATTTTAATGCTGCCGGGGCTAGTTCCGGATTAGGTGAAAATCATATTCCAGAAACTCATCTGATTCCTATCCTGCTTCAAAGTTTGCTTCAGGGATCAGAAATTAAAATTTTTGGGACTGATTATAACACTCCTGATGGAACTTGTATCCGGGACTATATCCACGTGCAGGATTTGGCTAAAGCTCATTTGTTATCACTGCAATATTTGTCTCAAGCAGACTCTGCGGAATCCAAGATTTATAATGTGGGGACGGGTGCCGGCCATTCAGTAAAAGAAGTTATACTGGCGGTTGAGCAGGTAACTGGGCAGAGGGTAAAGGCCGTAGAATCACCGCGAAGAAGGGGCGATCCACCTATATTGGTTGCTGATTCAGCTAAGATCAAACGAGAACTAAATTGGATACCTCAACATAATCTTCACAGTATAATCCAGAGTGCTTGGGAATGGCATCGATCCTGTCTGGGAATACAAACATTTAAGTAAACTTCATCTAAAAATATTACCATGACCAAACAAATCTGGATGGGTACTTACTACCGCTGGCTGCTGTTGAAGCGGTTAGGTTTTAGTAAATTAAGCGGTGCTAATTTGTTAGAAATTGGCTGTCATGACGGGTTCATAATTAATCATTTTTGCGGTTCAAAAAAAACCGGGATTGATCTTGAACCGGTTAAGCTATATCCACAAATTAATTATCTTCAAGGAGATTTCTTGGAACACGATTTTAAAGGCCAGGAATTTGATTTGATAATTTCTTTAGAAGTAATGGAACATGTCAAATATCCGGCTAGGTATTTGCAAAATCTGGATAAAATCCTTGCTCCGGGAGGAAAAGCTTTGTTAAGTGTTCCCAGTAAACAGATTAAGATCTTTCCTTATTTGTTTCAATCGTATATTGATAAACGCTGGGGGCATAATTTTCGGCGGGGGTATAGTGTAACCGAACTGCATCAACTTTTGCAGGGCAATCTTTCGGGCCGGAAATATAAGCTGATTGCTTGGAACTGTCCTTTATGGCGGACGATTTATATTCCTCTAAAATTGTTGTGGAATATATCTCCAGCCATGACTAAGCGGGTTTTAGATTTTACGATTACTTTTGACCATAAGTTTAGAAAAGGCCGTAAGGGATTCTTTTATGTGATGATAGGGTAGGTTTGGGCAGGTTTAATTGTGAAATCAAGTGACGTATTCTAGCTCCACAGTTTTAGTTATCGTTACATCATTCCATACTCCATCTACCCCACCAATTTCTTCAACAACCCCAACCCATAGGCCAAGTGGATCACCACTGTAGTTATAGGTATTAAAAAGAACGCCGCTAAATTATTTACTTTAATCGATCCAACAATAGCTTGTATCAGCAGCACTGCCAGATATCCCGCCAATCCGCCTAAAAATAGATAGAATGATTTAAGTGAAATTAAGGAGAATATTCCGCTCAATAATAAAAATACAATAAACACTGAAGGAGCAAAATGGATGAATTCTAACGCTTTGGGAGATGCTTTTATAATATCAAATCTAGCTTGGCCGGATTTATAAGTCTGGTTCCAGAACGATTTTAAGGATATCCTCCGGTAATGCAGCACAAAGGATTCAGGAACAAATTTGATGTCGTACCCGGCATTGCGCATCCGCTGGCACCACTCTTTCTCTTCCCCTCGCCATCTTATTTTTTCGTTATGCATTCCCACTTTATCAACTACATCTCTCCGCACGGCAAAATTACAGCCGGTAACTGAATATTTAGCCAGCCGGGTTTTAGATCCTCTCAACCCTGCCGTTCCTAGGAAAGAAGTCATAGTGTAATCGATACATTGTTTGATCAGCGGTTCATGAGGTGGAGATTTATCTCTTCCTCCAGCGGCTCCAACTTTAGGATTGGCTAGAGCCTGCATTAAATGAGACGGCCAGGAGGGGTAAAAAGTACAATCCCCGTCGCTGAAGACAAACACTTCTCCTTTAGCTATTTTCATCCCCTCATTTCTGGCGCCGGGAACTCCTTTGTTTTGATTGTAAGTAACAACCTTGATGCGCTTATCTTTTTTAGCATACTTACGCATGATTTCTAAAGTGTTGTCGGTTGAGGCATCGTTTACCATTATTAGTTCATAGTTGGTATAATCTAATTTTAGAAGTGAATCTAGGCAGGCTGGCAGGGTCTTGCTTTCATTATAAACACAAATTATTATAGAAATGAGCTTAATTTTAGCGGATGAGATTTTTTTAGTTAATTTAGGCATTTTTCCTAAACTTATATTCTCCGTTTTTAATAGTTTTGGAACTAACCTGATCTATTATTAATTATCTTTATAAACCAATTAGATCCAATTTTAGCCATGTTTGGCCGGATTCATCTATTTTTAACTGCAATATTAGTTAAACCTTTTTTTCAGGTAAAAAATCATTCTTTAATGATCATCGGAACAATTATCCGTCGAATATTAACTTTCATCTTCAAATGCGACTTATCCCCAGTAGCGGTAATACCTTATTCCACCAAATTCCCGCATTATTTAGGGATAGTTATTGGCTCGGCTGCCCTCGGTAAAGGTTGTCGTATCCAGCAGAACGTTACTATTGGCAGTAAATACCCTATCCCCTGGAAGGAAGTTAAATCTCTGCCGGACATAAAATCCATTAGAACTTATTTCCCGGTGATTGGCGATAAGGTGGACATAGGGGCCAATGCCTGTATCTTGGGGCCGATTAAAATTGGTTCTAACTCGGTGATTGGAGCGGGAAGCGTGGTCATAACCGATGTGGAAAGCAATAGTATTTACGCGGGTGTACCGGCCAAGAAAATAAAAGATAGACCGGAAAAGTAAAATGAAACACGGACTGTTGCAAGGAACAGTATTTACTTCCTTTACTCAGTTTGTAACTATTATTTCCAACTATCTAATTCATATTGGATTGGTGCATTTTTTAGGTCCAGAGATTTATGGAACTTTTGGAGTGATCCTTTCCTTAATTTTTATCACTAAGACTGTTTTTATGACCGGACTGCATCGTTCGGTGTCTAAGTATGTTTCCGAATCAGATAACAATCCCCAATCGGTTTTTAAATCAGGAATGAAGCTGCAGATTGTTCTAATAATTTTGGTTATCTTAATTTTTGTATTTTTTTCGGGACAGATAGCTTCAATATTTAATGATCCCGGGTTAAAAAATCTGATAATTTTCTCGGCGATAGTCTATCTGCCTTTTGGGGTATACAACTTAACTGCTTATGGGTTACTTAATGGATTAAGATTGTTTCACCTGCAGGCGGGTTATGAAGCTCTGCATTCAATTTTGCGGATTGGAATAGCTTTTTTGTTAGTTTATTGCGGGTTAGGAATTAGGGGGGCCATAATTTCCTTTGCCATAGCTCCCTTAATTTTGCTGGGATTTATGTGGCTGTCAGTTAAGAAATATTTATCCCCTAAAATTAAACCTATAATTAAACCTATATCTGCCCCATTTAAGGGAATAAACCTGCTAAATTTTTCTCTTCAACTCTCTGGATTTTATGTCATCATGGCTCTGATGATGGAACTGGGTTTATTGTCTGTAAAAAGCATTTTAGGCAGTGATTTATTGACCGGATATTATACTTCTGCCTCAACTTTAGGCAAGATCATAATTTCGATATCTACGGCTCTGCCGTTAACCATCCTTCCTTCCATCTCTTCTGCCTACTCTAAAAAAGATTTTGCTTTAGTGCGGAAATATATCACTCAATCCTTGCGCTATTCTTTATTAATTTTCTTGCCTCTAACTGTTCTGATCAGTACTAATGCCGGGCCAATTTTGAATCTGTTTTACCCGGCTGAATTTATGGCGGCAGCTCAGCCTCTAAGTATCTTAATCTTTGGATTCATGCTGCTTACCTTTTTGATGATGACTGCTTCTTACTTATTTGGAGCGGGGCATAACCTCTGGCCTGCTATAATTTCCTTGGGCGCATTAATAATTTTAGTTATATTAAATTTAAAATTAATTCCGATGAATAGCTCTTATGGTGGCCTAAATGGAGCCGCCTTATCTACCACTCTGGCTAGCTTAATTGGATTGGCGGCCATGTTAGCTTATGCTTATAAGAAATTTAAAATCTTGATGCCGTTAAGTTCATTTTTAAAAATAACTGCGGCTTCATCAATCATTTACTTCTTGGGGCATTATTGGTCCTTTTCGGGATGGTTGTTTTTAATCTCCGCCTTGTTATTGTTCATCTTGTATTTTTTAGTATTAATTATTTTTAAAGAGCTAAAGAAGGAGGATTGGGAGTTGGTTAAATCTTTTAGGGGTAGGAATAAATAAATATTTTTCTATACCAAACCAGAATTTGTGGTTATCATTCAATTTCTTTCAAATATTTTGAAGTGATTTCAGATAAAGATAGTACCTGATTATTGGTGGGATATTTTTGATCTTTCCTAGGAACTAAACCAATACAATACATTCCTCCCCTTTTAGCAGCTTCCATGCCGCTTAGGCCATCTTCTATTACCAAACAATTTTTGGGCTTTACCTTAATTTTTGAAGCTGCTAATAAAAAACTTTCCGGGTCAGGTTTTCCTCTAGAAACCATATCCCCGCTAACAATATATCTAAAATTATTTTTAACTCCCAAAGTTATTAAAACACTTTGTACATAAGTAAGATTTGAGGCCGAAGCAACTGCTAAAGGATAGCCCTGAGAGTACAATTTTTTTATTAATTCTATTGAACCATCAACTGCATCCACCGATTTAGATGCCAATTCCTCCATCTTGGACCATTTTTCAGCCATTAATAGATTTAAATCATATTTAACTTCTTGAGTTCTAAGCAATTCTTCAAAAAATTCGGTAGTTTTAACTCCAGCATACCTTAAGGTAATTTCCTCCGGAGATATACTTACTCTAAATCTACCCAATAATTCAGATTCTACTTGGGCGTGCAATTTTTGAGTATCTGAAATTACTCCATCCATATCAAATATTATCCCTTTAATCATATTCCCGCCATCTCAATCCTTCGCCAGCTCTTCTGAATTCCAGACGTGCTGCCGATTATCTTCCCGTTTAATCATAAATTTATCCATAATTAAACAATCAATCCCTGTGCCCATCATACATTTATAGGCGTCATAAGGAGTGCATACTATTGGTTCTCCTCGAATATTGAACGAGGTATTTATCAGTATGGGTATTCCATTCACCCGGCCGAATTCTTTGATTAGGTCATAATACAATTTATTTTGTTCCCGGCGTACGCTTTGCAGTCTGCCGCTGCCATCAACATGAGTTACCGCCGGAATTTTAGAGTGATATTCTTTCTTAATTGGGTAAACCATCAGCATGAAATCGGTAGGCATCGGAACGGGATCATCGCATTCAAAATATTTTAAGGCGTCATCTTCACACACTACCGGGGCAAAGGGCCGGAATTTTTCTCGATGTTTAACCTTTAAATTCAGGATGGACTGCATTTCTTTATTAGTCGGGTTGGATAAAATACTGCGACTTCCTAAAGCTCTCGGCCCCCATTCCATCCGCCCTTGGAACCAGCCCACAACTTGGTCTGAATTTAGCAATTTAGCTGTAATTTTCACTAGTTCACCCTCATCTTTGAACCGGGAATATTTTATTTTATTTTGATCTAGAAAATTCTTTATTTCCCCAGTTGAATATTCTGGTCCTAGGTAAGCATCAGTCATAACCTCTTTCCGATTATGCCCTAAGATGGTATTATAAGCATAAACCGCGGCACCTATACTTGTACCCCCATCGGTGGCATTAGGCTGGATATAAATCTGTTTAAAGGGTGTATTCCGCAGTATTTTCCCATTGGCCACGCTGTTTAAGGCCACTCCTCCGGCCATAACTAAGTTGTCACAGTTGGTAACTTTATGCAGGTGATTCAGAATTTTAAACATAGCTTCTTCCGTAATCATCTGTAACGCGGCGGCGATATCCTTATGCCGGGCAGTCATCTCTGAATCGCGTTTGGCCGCAGGTCCGCCTAGAAGCTGGCTTAATTTTTTAGAAGGCATCCGATCCTTGGAATGGAACAGAAAATAACTCAAGTCCAGACGGTAGCTTCCATCATCTTTTAAATCTATAACTTGTTTTAGTTTCTTATAGTAAGGGTTGGTGTGTTTATCCATATTTCCATAAGGGGATAGCCCCATGACTTTATACTCTGAATTATTTACACTGAATCCCAGATAAGCAGTAATGGTAGAATATAACAAACCGATGGAATGAGGGAACTTAATTTCTTTCATTAAGTTAATTTCCTTTCCTTGTCCTATACCGTAGGCAGTGGTAGTCCATTCTCCTACTCCGTCAATAGTTAATATGGCCGCTTTTTCAAATGGGCTTACTAAAAATGAACTGGCAGCATGAGCCATATGGTGGTGGACAAACAACACATCACCTCTATATTTAAGCTGCTGGCGCACAGTACGGATTAATCTTAATTTTTCATTAATCCACGAGGGAATCGAGCTCAGGAAAGTCTTAAAACTGCGGGGGAATACTTGCAAATGTTGAGATAGTATCCGTTCAAATTTAAGCAGGGGTTTTTCATAGAAAGCGATATAAGAAATATCTGTTATTTTTATTCCCTGGCTGTTTAAGCAGTATTTAATTGCCTCGATGGGAAAACTATTATCATGCTTTTTACGGGTAAATCGTTCTTCTTCCGCTGCCGCCACAATTTTACCATCTTTTAATAGCGCCGCCGCCGAATCGTGGTAATAGCAGCTTATTCCTAGGATATGCATTTTAGTTCCTCAAAATTGACGATAATATTCTTTTAATGGCCTTTTGGTTAGGTTTAAATCCGACCAGTAAGATTTTTCAGTAGGTTGGAGCTTGGTTTCCAAAAATTGTTTTTTGAATAGTTTGGCTGCCGTTGCCGTCAAGCCTACTCCAATCCCATAAACTAGGGTTAGTAGTACACAATTCACTACTAAGTTAATGGTCTTGCCAAACTCTTTCATTCCGTGCTTAAATCCTGTTCCCAATTCAGTTAAGGGTTTAGTCTGATTTTTCATTTTAATAATCGTTTAAGTATTGCTCCCCACATTATTACGGAAAAAGTGATTATCATGATATTAAAATAACTCCAATTTTGGGGCATCTTGTCCAGCCAGTTCAACACTCCAAACAATATAGTTGTGCCTAAAAAATAGCTGAATGCATAGCCGGCTTTAACCCCATATTTTTCCAGCTTGGTATTAGGTTTAAAGTTGGTTTTGACGTTCATGGTTAAACTTCCATTTAGTTAAGATTTAAGTGGTTTTCTATAATCCGGCCTTGCTATTCAAAACAAAGCATAGATGAATGGCGATACGGCGCTGCTTTGTCCAAAGACGATTAGAATGCCCGCTAGTATTAGAACTACTATAATTGGGGTAAGCCACCAGGCTTTTCTTACCCGCAAAAAATCCCACAATTCACCTAATAGGGATCGGTTGTTACTCATTCCTCAACTTACTTTTAGAGCATATTTAAACTTTTTGCAACAAATGGTCTGTCCACAAAGGTACAGATTTGTATACTAGGGCCAAAGGAGGGGCATTTTTGTCGTCAGACAAAAATTATCGCCCCGTGCCTCAGTATACAAATGTCTTCGATTATGGACAGACCAGCAACAAATAATCCCCCACCCTCCAGCATTTAACTTTTTTCAAACACCAACGTACTAGTCAAATAATCCCTATTTCTTATGAACATGCAATCCACAAAACTTAATGGAGATTTAATTAGAGCCGATAATTTTTTACTCAGCGGGGCATTTAACCAGTTTTCTTTTATCCCTCCTAAATTTCGGGCCAATAAGGCATTAACCCGGCTGTTGTCTTTGAACCCGCTGCGTTGGATATCATACCGCCTAATTTTTTTTAGTTCAAATTCATGCTGGGAAAAAAGGTTTATAACTGACTTATCTGAAGGTATGACTGAATGAAAAGGAGCATGGACCGAAAAAATATGGAATGGATTATTAATCTTGACTGGAAGCATTCGGGAAGCTGAAGGATGGATGGTAATTATCTTAGTACCTGGTTCAGAAATTTTTTCTAGCTGTTGGAAAAAAATAGAATAATCCGGGATATGCTCAAATACGTGGGTAAGGCACACCACTTTAAATTTAATTCCTTCACTCTCAATTAAAGTATTTTTATAGTTCTTATTATAAGGTTCATATCCCCTAACTTTTTTGAATCCGCTTTTGATCAAAGCCTTAATCAAAGCTCCGTTTCCACAACCGTAATCTAAAATGGTATCCTTCTTACTTATTCCGCACTGTTTAAGAAATTTCACCACTCGATTTACTTTTAATTTGGAAATACTGCTGCCTGTTTTATATCCTTCATAATCTGGGCGGCAGAGAGTTATATTATTCAACGAACCACAGGATTGGCAGTGAGAATACTCAAAATAATCTTTCTGGTACCGCAGGGTAGTTCCCCTAAATTTGTAGCTTCCCGTAAAAACATTGTGGCCGCATACTAAACAGTTTAGATTATAATTTGTCATTTTAGTATAGGCTAATTAACCATCAATTTATCGAGCCAATTGAATTTATAATTATTTCTAGATTCAATGTTATAGTCAGTAAAACTAGTGTTTATCAGAACGCCCACTTCCTCTGCCATTCTTTCGGCTATTATTCTATTTCCCTGCTCGGTAATATGGCTCCAATCTATATACAAGGTTTCGGTATGTTCTTTAAATATGCTTGACAGATCAATAATCTCGCTTGAATCAACCGCCTTAGCAGTAATCTGCAGGAAACTTTGCTTCATTTCTTCACTTATTGGATTTTTATGCTCACTTTCGGTTAAATAATCTTTAGTAAATATCGCTGGCTGCCAAAAAAAGATGGATTTAAACCCATATTCTTGTCCTAACAATTTAACTATCCGTGCATTTTCTAGATACAACTCACTAGATTTTTCAGCTAAATTTTCACCTACCGCTGGATATGCACCTTGCTTAACTAATCTTCGGCCGATCCTTTCTAAAATATTATTAAAGTTGGGCATCAATCCTAAGGGGTTAAATTTTTGCCGTAGGTTGAACTCTTTTCTTCGATGGTCTAAATTTTGCGGCCATCCGGCTTCCTGATTTTGATAAGTGGAATAAACTTCGTTGAAACCATCATAAAATATTACTAAATCCGGAACAGTGCCTTTTTTTAATTCCAGTTCCAGCCTAATAACTTCCTGTGTGCTGACATATCCGCTTTCTCCATAATTGGTTATTTTTACTGGAATGTTCTGGCGGCAGAATATTTCTGCTAGACGAGAAGGTATAGTTCCTTCATCTCTAGATCCAGACCCCCACACAGTGGAACCGCCAAAGAAAAATATTCTAATAGTTTCTTCAGTACTTGCCGCTGGACAACTAGGGATAGTTTTACGTAAAGAATTTTCATCCAAGTTGACATACTTACCTTCATAATTTGGTTTCCGCCTGAATCCCAAGTAGGGATAATATTCAAAAATTGAAGCTTCTTGGAACTCCCGGAAATAATCTTCTGCCCAGGGCTGGTCTTTATACATCTCTAAATCTATCCGCTGATCATTGGCTCCTTCAGTTTTTATTAAATAAATGTTTAGTATTAATAATGAACCTAATTCTAACAACAATAATCCAATCATCACCCCGCCCAGTATTTTAGCTAACTTATTTAAGGGTGAGAACCATCGTTTAATTTTTTTCCAAAAAAATTCAAATCTATTCTCGGCAGATTGGCTTTTTTGCTGGTTATGCTCGTTCATGGGAAGAACATCTAATTGCCGTTAATAAAGCGTTTCAACCGTTCCTTAGCTTCTGAATCCGGAATTTGTCTAGGTGGGTGTTTAAAGAAAAAGAAAGAACCGTCTTCTATAGCTCCGGACATTCCTCGATCTAAGGCTAATTTAGCACAGCGGATGGCATCACAAGAAACTCCTGCCGAGTCGGGGGAATCTTCTACCGTTAAATTAATTTCATAATAACAGGGTATCCCGCCCCACATTTCTCCGTTCAAAGTAATCTTGGCTGTTTTTTCATCCATCTGTCCATCTCTCCAGCCATGTCCTTTTTTACGGTATTTCTCATCACTTTCTCCTGGTCCGAAGTAAGCCTGCTGTTCCATGGAATGATTCTCTGGAAGCAGTCCTACCACTGATTCTTGCTTGCTAGCCAACTTATGCCTAAGCCGATTTTCAGCGGTCATGTTCAGGAAATCGGTATTCCCGCCTTGATTGAATTGGGAAGTACTTTTAATCTTTAATCCCCGTTCCAAAGCGGCTTGAATGAGCATCCGGTGGGAATAGGTTGCTCCTAGCTGAGCTTTGATATCGTCGCCTAAAGTTGGCAGGCCGGCCAGCTTGAACTTGTTAGCCCATTCTTGGTCGGAAGTAATAAAACTGGGGATACAGTTTACAAAAGCACAGCCGGCATCAATTGCTGCTTGAGCATAAAATTTAGTGGCGTTTTCTGATCCTACTGGCAAATAGTTTACTAAAACGTGAACTTTATGTTCTTTTAACTTAGCGGCCACATCTACCGGAGTAATATCTGTAGGCATAAAAGTTTGATCCTTATTAAGGTGTTCCAGCATATGGGGGGAAACTCCATCTAACAATGGGCCCATATATACGGGAGCGTTAAGGTATCCGACTTTTTCTCCAATCTGTTTAGTACAATTAGGGTAAGCATAAATTGCTTCGGACATATCTCGTCCAACTTTTCTGGCATCTACATCAAAACCAACCACGGGTTTAATGTGGGTAACATGATATTTTCCTACGTAAGGATTCATTAATCCAACTTCCGTCCTGTTTTTTTGGTAATATTCTATTCCCTGCACTAAACTGCTGGCGCAATTTCCTACTCCCACAATCCCTACCCTTATTTCACGGTTATCTTTCTTCAAAAATTGTTGGTACATCTTTCGGGCGGCTTCCAACTCTTCATATTCGTCAATATCAATCCATTTGTGCGGCCCGATATCTACCGCCAGCATTCGGCCGCTTTTAGCAAAAACTGAAACGGCATGGCTCATGCTGTCCGGGAAACTTTTTACTTTTTTCAATTCATCAAATATGACTGGGCTGCATTTGAATATCCCGCAGTCTATGGCTTCATATTGTGTATAATCTTTACTGACCCCTAAAATCTGATTTCCTTGCAGCTTTACTTTAGCAGCATCATCCAGCCAGAATATATCTTCAATTTTTTTATCCACTAGCAGAGCACAGGAATCGCTGTTTAAAGGATAATCTACTATCTTTTTTACTCCTTCAAATTCAATCAGATGATCCGACATGGCTAAAATAAATGGCCCTTTGATGTATTCTTGAGCTAATAATAAAGATAATCCTAAAGTTTTATTATAATATGGGCTCATGATATATTTTATGTTTACTCCATAATTAGTGCCATCACCGATGGCTAAAGCGATCTTGTCAGCCATGAAACCAACAATAATCAAGAATTCATTTATCCCGGTTTGTTTAAGATTTAAGATAACGTGTTCAATCAGATGTTTTTCTCCTACGGTATATAATGGTTTAGGAATAGCTTCCCTTCCTCGATTAATTCGAGAACCCATTCCTCCCGCTACAATTATTGCCTGCATGGAAGCTTTGATTCAGCTTCTTTTTTTTAAACAGAATGAATTTTGGTTCTACACTCCTCACAGGTAATTAACACACCCAAAATAATCTTCACAGAATAAATGAAATAGGCATTTTGAATATGTAGGCCTATATGGTGAGAACTTTTTAATAACACTCCATCACAGCAATATTTAAAAACCGATTATTTCTGAAACTTGATTAAATGAAAAAAGTAGCTTCTATCAAAGAATTAAAACAACAGGCCGGTAAAAAAAGTTACAGCGGGTTCCTTAATCCGATGTGTGACTTCTTATCCTTTTATCCAGCTAAGCTATTTTTATACCTGCCTTTTAATCCCGTTCAGATAACGGTCATTTGGATCTTGATTAAAGTAGTCATGGCCGCTCTGCTGATTGAGGGTGGATATTGGTTGACTGTTTCGGCGTTGTTAATTTTCCAGCTAGCTTCCATCTTAGATGGGGTGGATGGAATTGTAGCCCGATATAGGAAGGATTACTCTTATAACGGAATTTATCTGGATTACATTGGGCACTACTTATGCAACTCTGTCCTATTAATCGGATTAGCTATTGGTGATTATAACCACACGGGTAGTGTTTCCGTATTTTATGCAGCCACGATAGGAGTATTCTCCTACTTATTTTCCAAATCTATAACGGTGAATCCTTCCATGTGGGTCGGAAAACCGGAACAGCGGTTAGAGATGGAGCAGATGGTCTATTCTAAAAATTTAGCCCTAAAACGCCAGAAACCAGGCTTTTGGGCCATGGTGTACGATTTCTTTTTAATGGATAATCCATTTAATTTTATGTTCTGGGGGGTTGTATTTGGGTTTACCGAAATTACCTTATGGATTTATGGGATAGCTTTGTTTTTGGAAGCTTTACGCCGAGTGGCCGTTCAATATTTGCGGATTAATAAGGCGGAGAGAAGTAAGAAGAGTAATAGATAACTTTTAAATACCTAAAAATAATACTCTTAAATTATATAGGTGATTTAATGTTCAAAAAATTAATATTTTACGTAACTAATCGTTGTAATGCCCGCTGCGGGCATTGTTTTTATTGGAAAAGCTTGAATGTAGAGGAAGTCTTGAGTTTGGATAATATCCAAAAAATATTTTCCAGTATTGGCGAACTAGATACTTTGTTGATTGCCGGCGGCGAACCATTTTTGCGTAAGGACTTGATTGAAGTATGTAAATATATCATCAAAAATAATAAAGTAAAATTACTATCTATCCCCACCAACGGAACTTTCAAGGAGCACGTTATCAAACTAATAACCGAGCTTCACGATAAAGTAAAAATTAGGATTTATGTTTCTTTGGATGGGCTTAAAGAGACTCATAACCAAGTTCGGGATTTGGATTGTTTCGACCAAGCTATAGATTTACTTAAGACTTTAGTTGAGATGAAAGACGAATATAACTTTTCTCCTTTGTCTATGATTACGGTAACCAATCAAAATTATGCGGAAGTGGACCAATTAGCTAAATATTTGAATGATATTAATGTGCATTATTCAATTACTCCAGTTAGAGGTTCGCCTAAAGATCCGGAGTTAAGACCGCCTACTTCTAAGGAATGGAAAGAATTAGTCCAGCGCCTGACTAAAGAACGCAGATTTTTAGGGGAAGAATCATCTTTCCACAACAATAATTTTGGCATCCTAAAAAAAATCCACCGTAAAATATTGACTCATTCCAAGACTAAGATGTATTGCGACGCTTTGGATGGGAAAAGAAATTATGTCTGCAAAGCTGGGGACGAAATTGGGGTTCTGGACTATGATGGCAAGGTAAGTTTCTGCGAATTGACGCCGCCGGTAGGCAATGTAAAAGATTATGATTATGACTTTGGGAAAGTTTGGGCTTCCGCTAGAGCCGAAGAAATGCGGCCTAAAGTACAAACCTGCGTCTGCACCCACGGGTGTTTTATCAGCACTAAATATATGCGGGCGGCGGAAAGGCTGTCTAGGCTGACGGCTTAATTTTTTTAATTCTAATCTACTCGGTGAGAATAATCTTCCCATAACTTTTTATATTCTCTATAATCAGCTGTAATCTATGGTTTCAGTATCAGTAATAGTTTTAATCCACAATTCAGAGAAAACTCTCTCCCGGTGTTTAAATTCATTGCTTAAGCAGGATTATTCTGACTTTGAACTAGTTTTAGTTGATGATTGCTCCACGGATAATTCGTTAAAAATAATAGGATCTTATAATGATAAACGAATACAATTAGTCCACAATCCAAAAAATTTTGGCATAGCTAAGGGCAGGAATATTGGGATTAAAAATAGTCAGGGTAATTTGATATTTTTTACCGATTCGGATTGTATCCCCGCTCTGAATTGGTTGAAAGAAGGAATCAAAACTCTGGGTGATAATGATATTGTAACCGGGTGGACCTTGTATGAGAACCCTCTTCCTACTTTCAAGGACCGGGTGGTGTTTGGCAAGGATAATTTTTTCACCTGCAATTTAGGATTTAAACGCTCCGCCTTGGAAAAAGTGGGCGGGTTTGATGAACAATTGTCCATGTACGGGGAAGACAAGGATATCTGTTTCCGGATTTTAAAAACTGGCGGGAGAAAAGTGTTCTGTGAAACCATGCAGGTTATCCATCAAACCACTACTCGTCGGCCGAGGGATGAATTAAGAAGGTATACTAATTATTATTTAGGAAAATTAAACTGCCACCTGCGGCATGGAAAAGAGAAAGACGTAATATTTAGGATTGTCCGGCCGGATGATCTGGCTAAAATAATATTTCCTCCTTTATTTTTGCTTACTAAATCTTTCACCAGCTGGAACGATTTTAAGCTTCTTCCCTTTACTTGGCTGGGTATGATCAGGGGAAGAATCCGGATGTGGGGGGAAGGAATTAAAACTGGGAAGTTTTATTGGTGAGGTTTGTTCCCGTTGTTGATCTAATCCCCTGCAGCTTGCTGCGATTGGATAGCCGGTTTTAGGATTTTCTTGTTTATTTCCATGTTTTAAGACCATTGTAATATGCCAAAGGTGTTTGTTTTCTATCTTTTCGCCTTTGTATATATAATAGTGCAAATAAAATATTTGATACTACACACTTTTAGTATTTTCAAAAATATATTTGGGCCTACTCTGGCCAAACCACTTCCCTCTTCACAAACTCCAGCTTATCCGCTTCCTTCTGGAACTCATCACCAAAGTCTACCCAACCGGCAATATACAAATCGGCTGGCAGCGAACCTATCAAATTCATCTTAACACCTCGGGGATTAGTCCAATGACCATCAGCTAACAGCCGCAGTAAAGTATCTCCATCATAACTAAACGACCACGCATCTGAATTTTCCCAAGCATCGATCGGGTGACCACTGTCTCTTAAACTAAGTTTAGCTTCTCTTCCAGTTTTACCTTGGGCCAATTGCTGCTGGTAAAAAGAAATTCCGTCCTGAATATTCCCCATAATAGTATCTATATTTTCCCTAGGTTCTCCTTTAAACAGCCATTGGCGATTAACATGTTTGGTAACTTGATTAAATATTCCCATTAACCTTATATTTTCAATATTTTTTACTCCTGCTTCTTCCTCGGCTTCAGCTCTAAAGGCAAAGTTAAAAACATCAATATAATCCGGTTTATATTTATTTTTAGATAGTTCTTCATATTCCCGCCAGCCTACACTTCCTCCCGGAACCGGCTGTAAAGTTCCAGCTTGATCTGTGCCGCCTCGCCCGCCTAAAATAAATTGTCCATCCTTAACTAATAGTCCTTGGATGGCATTTTCAATTGTATCTTCCGGTCCGACTAAAATAACCCGGTTACGAATTGCTTGAATGGTATAAGAATCCAGCATTTGTCCAGTGACTAAAACGTATTTACCCCTAATTGTTGGATCTAGGGAACTGAAATTTATTTCCTGCCAGGGGAAATAATCTTTATTAGCAGTTCCATCTTTATTATAACCAAATAGGGTAAATTTAGAATCCGGATCACCTAATCCATATTTTTTAGCCAGAGCGGCAAAATCAACTTGATCATTCCCAGTCTTATCATTAACAGTTAGATAAGCAAATCCCGATCCAGAGTTTATCGCTATTACGGGTGGAGTTTTATTTTTATCAAAAGTAGCTAGTATATAGTTGGGCATTTTGAATTCACTGAAATAAGCAATTTATAATACTAATGATTTACAATTCTACTTCTTCAGCATATCCGCCAGGAACCCAAACAAAATAATCTGGATGCCAATTAATATCAGCAGCAGGCTTAAAATCATGGATGGAATTCGGCCCACATATCCATAGCGGACAAACCTCTGTACTAGCCATACACCTACAAGTAAGCCCACGACTAGAAAGAATCCTCCAATCCGGCCGAAAAAAGTAAGCGGCTGATAATCCCGATAAATTCTAAAAATATTGGTCCAGGCTTTGATGGCATATTCTACCGGATTCTTGAATAACCGGCTTTCCCTAGTCCTGCGGGCGGTGATGGGTATTTCAGTGATTCTAAACCCCTGTTTGGCTGCCTTTATTATCTGCTCCTGGGTGTAAGTAAAAGTGTTAATGTAATCAATCTCTCGAGCTACCTCCGCGGTGAAACATCTAAATCCGGTAGTAGTGTCAGTGATTTTAACTTTAGATAATTGACTTAGAACTTTGGCGAAAGCAATGTTGCCGATCCTTTTCAAAAATGGCATAGGGCCATTTTTCCGTCGAAACCTGCTGCCTAGGACTAAATCATACCCCTGTTCAACTTTTTGAATCATTTCCGGAATATGCCGGGGATTATATTGGCCATCGGCATCAGTATGGATTATAATATCTGCATTTAATCTAAGGCATTCCTTCATCTCCGACTTGAAAGTTTCCGCCAGACCTTTGTTTCTTTTATGTGAAACTACTATTGCTCCTTCCTTGCGGGCGGCCTCCGCGGTTTTATCTTTAGATCCATCATCTAGTACTAAAATATCGTAGCTATATTTTTCTCCGGCCAGGACTTCCTTGATTTCTTGGATCACTCTGGGGAGAGTTCGTTCTTCATTATAAGCTGGAATGGTGATTATTAGTTTCATTTTTTGGATATTTGAATAAATGGGTTATAAATTTTCTGTATTCTCCACCAAATTAAGGATCAGCATCGCTACTGTTACTGGTCCAACTCCACCTGGAACAGGGGTGATATAGCTTGCTTTCTCCGCCACGGGAAAAAAATCTACATCCCCCGCCACTTTACCTTCTAATTCAGCAATTCCCAGGTCAATAACTACCGCCCCCTCCTTGACCATCTCTGCGGTTAAAAAATTAGCTTTTCCCACTCCAGTAATTATAATGTCTGCTGCAGTGGTATGTTTAATTAAATTTGTAGTCTGACTATGACATACCGTAACGGTAGCCCCCCTATTAATTAGCATCAGGGCTAATGGCTTGCCTAGTAGATTACTGCGGCTGATGATAACCACTTCCTTGCCTTTCAGATCGATGGTATACTGCTCCAATAAATAAATAACTCCTTTTGGGGTAGCGGGAGCAAATATTTCATCACCTTTAGCCACTTTACCTAAACTGGTTGAGGTAAGGCCGTCAATGTCTTTCTCTGAATCAATACTTTCTAATATTTTTTCCCGGTTAAGATGGGTTGGCAGGGGCAGCTGAATTATTATTCCATTGCTAGTAGTATTAAGTCCATTTATTCTGGTCAATAATTCTCGTTCGGAGATAGTTTCCGGGAACTTAATTAGTTCCGTGTCTATCCCTATTTCTTGCGCTTTCTTCTGTTTCATAGTGGTGTATAAAATAGAAGCGGGATCATTTCCACATAACACTATGCTCATCCTAAGTCTAGCTTTACCTAAATTGGATCTTTGTTCCAATTCCTTCCGGCATTGAACCAGGATTTCTATCGCCGCTCGTTTTCCATCAATAATTTTTCGGTTTGTTTTACAATCAATGACTCTTTCTTCGGTGATTATAAAATCGACGGGAATATCTTTTAGGCCGGCAATTATCGAATCAACGATCTGAAATTCATAGGCTAAGGCAGCTTTAACCGTTTTAACCTCTTTTAAAAAATGATCATAATACCCTTTGCCATAACCAACCCGGTTTCCATTTTTATCAAATGCTATTCCTGGAACTAGCACTAAATCTAATTTTCCCCTAAGATAAGGTTGGCTTAATCTGGGCTCCTTTATCCCTAAATAACCTGGTTCTAGATCTTCCAAATAATTATTGATTTCAACTATATCCAGCTCATTTTTTTCTGGATTAGTCTTAGGCAATATTACTTTTTTACCCTGTTTGATTGCCGTTAGAATTGATTCTTTTAATTCTACTTCGTTGTTGATCGCGGAGTAGAACATGATACTCGGGGCAGTTTTAAACTGGTTCCAGTCCTGTAATTTTTGGTTAATTAAACTGCTTTTTAGGTTGACTTCGGACTGGGCGATTGACTTTCGGTGTAAACTTAATCTTGCTCGAATCTCGGCCTTGTTTTCTTTCACCAATTAATATTTTCAAATTTAACTTAAAAGATTTATGGATTTAATTTAGTTAATTCTTTCTTTCCCAACTTATTTAAAGCAAATTCTGAAGAACAAAACGGATGAAGCGTAAAACCCTATTGGTACTGCTGTTAGCACTGGTTATGGTATTAGGATTAGTTCTTCGCTTGCACCAACTGGGTGATGAAAGCCTCTGGCTGGATGAATGTTTTACTTATGTTTATTCAGGCAAAGAACTAACTGAAATAGTCAACGTTCTCAAAGAGGACTGGCATCCAATTGGATATTATATTGTAACCTACTTTACAACTAAATTTATTGGAACTAGTGAGATTGCTTTACGTCTGCCGTCGTTAATTTTTGGTATGTTAAGCCTTATTTTGGTCTATGTCCTAGGCCGAAATCTAATTAACCGCCCAATCGGATTATTGGCTTCTTTATTTACTGCTGTTTCCTATACTGCCGTCCTTTATTCTCAAGAAGCCAAGATGTACAGTATGTTAATGTTATTTTCTACACTTTCAATTATATATTTTGTAAGCTTACTTAAGTCCGGAAGACTGAACCACTTCATCCTGTTTGGAATTTCTAACGCCTTTTTGATCCACACCCACGTGGTAGGAATATTTATTTTACTGGCACTTATAATTTACTATTTTAGTTGTTCCTATCTCTATTCTAAAACTAAAATTAATCTAACTGAAAATTTATTTAGTTTATTTAAAAGAACAGGCGCCAAATATTTCCCTCGTAAATTATTTTATTCTCTTTTAGTCACCCTGCTGCTTTATTTGCCCTGGCTGCCAATATTCCTGAAGTATCAGGTTCCAGGATTATTTGTTTATGGACTGAAAGCCAAACTGATCGAGAAATTAGGATTTAACTTATATCCGACGATTGTTATATTATCTGTTGTGGGGATTGTTGCTTATATTTTAATAGTGTTTTATTTTGCTAAAAGGAAAGATCTCCTGGAAAAAATAATCCGCTGGTTTAGTCGGTTAAAATTTAATCGGTATATTTTTATGGTTTGTTTTATATTATATTTAGGGGTAGATTTATTTTTAAGCCCGCGCTTTTTTGCTTCGGTTAGTTTTATCCGCTTCAGTATATTCTTATTGCCATTATTTTATATTCTTCTGGCCAATTGTTTCTTTAAACTTAGCAAGCCGATCTTCACTTTATTACTAGCCTTATTCCTAATTATATCCTCCTTTGAATTGTATAACTATTATCATCTTGATTCTAAGGAACAATTTAAGGAAGCAGGTGAATTTTTGACTCATGCCGCTAATAAGGACGATGTCATTTTCCTCTATCGGGCGGGTATAACTAAAGCTTGTTTTGATTATTATTATCGCGGTCCAGCGGAAGAAATCCGGCTTTTAGGGAACTGGGATGCTGGCAAACTTACGCTAGAAACAGAATCTAAACAATATGCTTATTTATTTTTAAATCGTAATTATGAAGTCGGCGACTTATTTCAAAGAACGATGGAGTGGAATTATCCTTTAGTTGAACATAAACGGTTTATTGGAATTGAGGTGTATAAGTATGCAGTATCATAACCTATTTAAAGAAAAACTTTACTTCTGAGTTCTTAAAAGCTTCAAAAAATAGGTTTTGTACATGTTAAAAATAGGTGTAATCGGCGGCGGAAAATGGGGCCAGAACCATCTTAAAGATTTGTCTAAGATTAACGATTGCCAGTTAATTGGATTAGCCGACAGCGATCCTGGTAAAAAAGAATTAGCGGACAGTTATTGTATCCGTTATTTTAGCGATTTTAAGAGTATGCTGCCGGAAGTGGATGCAGTTACTATTGTCACTCCAACTACTACTCATTACCCCCTGGCTAAATATTGTTTGGAACAGGGAAAACATGTCTTTGTCGAAAAGCCGCTTTGTTTCGAACTAGAACAGTCAGAAGAGTTGGTTAATTTAGCCCGAAGTAAAAATCTAATCCTGTCTGTAGGCTATGTCTTTAGGTTTAATCCTTTGGTGCAAAGACTTAAACAACTCCTTCCGGAAATTGGCCCAATCCAGTATATTACTGGGAGATATGTCCATTCCACGGTTCCGCCAAGAAAAGATTCCGGAGTTATTTTTAATTTAGGGGTGCATTTATTGGATCTGCTTAATTACATCCTTCCGGACAATCCCACTTCCATTTTTTGTCGGCAGACAAATTTGATTTCTAACCAGCATGAAGATTCTTCTACTATAACTCTAAATTATTCCAGTTTTTTTGCCAGTCTGGAAATAAGCTGCTGCCATCCGCATAAAAAACGGGATATGTGGATCGTGGGCCAGAAAAAGAAACTGTATCTGGATTTTTTAGACCAGATATTAATCCATTATCCTTTGATTATAACTGAAGAAAAGACGGAAGCCAGTGAATATTTTCGTGATCCGGAGATTGAAAAAACCAGCCCCTTATTTGAAGAATTGAACCATTTTTGTCAAGTTAGCAATCAGAAAAAATCTAATCCCGGCCAAGATATAACCAATCATTCATCTGAGAATTTACTTACCACTAAATTGTGCTTGAAGGCGCTGGAATCAGCTAAAACTAGCCAGGTGGTGAACTTAAGTAAATCTCCCAACCCGCCTAAACAAATAGTTTTTATGGGCAGCAAAGAGATTGGCTGCGAATGTCTAAATTATTTGGTGCAAAATAAAGCTAATCTCAATGTTGAGGTGGCAGGTGTACTAACCAATGAACGCAGTTTATTTTCGGAGAGTTCAAATAAATTTAGCATTAAACAATTGTGTCTTAAAAACAATATTCTCCTAATTGATTCCTTGGATAATTATCTGAAGCTTAATGACTTCGATATTTTAATCTCGGTCCAGTATCATGAAATCTTAAAAGCTCAGCATATTTCTAAAGCTAAGCAGATTGCAGTCAATTTGCACATGGCTCCCTTGCCGGAATATCGGGGCTGCAACCAGTTTTCTTTTGCACTCGTCGATGGGGCGAAAGAGTTTGGAACGACCCTGCATAAATTAGAGGAAGGCATTGACAGCGGGCCGATCCTGTTTGAACGCCGATTTCCAATTCCTGACGGCTGCTGGGTTAAGGAATTATATCAGTTGACTTTTGAAGAGTCTGTAAACCTATTCCAGGAAAATATTGGAAAAATAATCAACGGGGACTATTGTCCAATTCCCCAATTCAATTTTAGAGCTCAAAGATCAACTTCGCTGCATTTTCGTAAAGAGATTGATTCCCTAAAACAGATTGATTTATCCTGGTCTAAGGAAAAAGTAGCTCGTTATTTTCGAGCCACTTACTTTCCGCCGTTTGATCCTCCGTTTTCAATGGTTGACGGAAAAAAATTCAATTTGACCTGGGATTGGTATGAGCAGTTGATGAAAACAAATGTCTTCGATTATGGGCAGACCACCATTAAAAATAATTTTAAAGAGGGCTCAAGCATGAAATTTAAAAATAAGACCATTTTAGTAACTGGCGGAGCTGGATTTATTGGTTCCCATATTATAGATCGGTGTTTGGAAGAGGGCGCCGAAAAAGTTATCAGCTTGGACAACTATGTCGCGGGAAGAATGGAAAATGTGGCTCATCTTAAAGATAATCCTAAAGTGGAACTAATAACTGGTGACGTGACGGATTTTAAACTTATCAAAAGTCTGGTCAACCGCAGCGATTACATCTTTCATCAAGCCGCTTCTAAATTTGTAGTTTCTATGCACAATCCGCGGGAGGATATGGAAACCAATATTATTGGAACGTTTAATCTTTTGGAAGCAGCTAGGTTATCGGTGCATAAACCCCGAATAATCCACGCTTCCACGGGATCGGTTTTGGGTAACAGTGATTCTGGCGCTTCCCTAAGCGAAACTGATCCGCTTAAACCCACCAGCCCTTATGGTATCAGTAAAAGTGCGGCTGAAAGTTATGTCTTATTTTATGCTAAACAATTTGGAGTCCGAGCTACGGCTTTACGTTACTTCCATGTTTATGGTCCCCGGCAAGCCTATGATGGGGAAGCGGGCGTGGTCAGCATTTTCTTGGCTAAAGTACTGCAAGGTAAATCTCCCACCATCTTTGGAGATGGTAGTCAAGTTAGGTGTTTCACTTCGGTGTATGATGATGTTGAAGCTAACATTTTATTGGCTATGAATGATGACACTATCGGCCAGGTATATAATGTGGCTTCTAAAGAACGAGTTACCGTCTTGGATTTAGCCCAGACCATTATTGGTAAATATGGGCCTAAGGGAATGCAGGCCGTGTTTGGTCCGGAAAGGATTGGTGAAAATAAGAATCCTATCCCTGACACTTCCAAAATTGAGGGGATTGGATTTAAGGCTAAGTATGGCTTTTCCTCCGGGCTGGAATTGACTAAGCAGTGGGTGGAGGGGGTGGTTAGTGGGAAGTGATTTTTTGAAAGAATCAATTAAATTAATGGCTGCAAAAATAAAACATATTGTACTATGCGACTATCGTGGCCAGTTAGATTTGCGACATTTAAATTTCCAGATTACTTATTCAAAACCTGATCTCCCTAGTGAGGTGGAGGAAAGAGTTGAAAAAAATTGGGAAAGTTTTACGGCTCTAAAATCCGGAGCAATTAACAATCTTGTTGGATTTTTAGTTTCTTATGAATGTTCTAAGCAAGAAGTTAGGGCTGATCTATTCTTAGCCGGGTACAAATACAATCAATATTTCAACCGAGATGATAAGAGAATGATAGACTCTAAAATTGCTAATGATAATCATTATAATCCTCTGGCATCTATGATCCTGGTTTCCTGCGAAAATGAGAATATCTTCTTGTTAGGAAATAAAATTGATTTTGGATTTAAAAAGCTATCAGGATTTGGCGGATTCACTAACTCCCACGATCAAATAGGCAATAAGATTGATCCCCAGAGACATATTGAGAGGAAACTCCTGGAAGAGATTGGTTGTATATCTGAAGCTATAATTGGATCCTATTATATTGGTTTAAACTTTTACCCTATCGTTGGTCCAAAAGGGTATGAAGCAGTTTACATTACTCATCTTGATGGCCGCCGAGAACAACTACAAAAGTTATTTTTTTGCAACAGTCAATTTTCTAACCAATTTATACCTGTAGAGGCTAATCCTAAAAGTTTAGCTAAATTTCTTAGATCAACCTCTTGGGAGCCGACCACCAATTTCTTGGG
Source organism: Candidatus Nanoarchaeia archaeon (assembly GCA_035289845.1). GTDB lineage: Archaea > Nanobdellota > Nanobdellia > Woesearchaeales > GW2011-AR9 > DATDWB01. The sequence continues at coordinate 34,916 of DATDWB010000032.1, forward strand.
GTCGCTTATTACCTACGTTGGGTCAAAATTTGGAGAACAAGAATTGAATAAATTTATTAAAGAGAAGTTTGAAAAATAGTAATTTTGGCAAATATATCGTTTGTTTAATGCCAAAATTACGTTTATTTCAAATTCTCTTTAGAAGTTTGCGGATAAATAATTTAATTATGCAAACTTCTCTAAACATATTAATTCTGAATCACTAATTCCGCAAACTATTTAACTTTCTATCTAAGTTGTGGCCATTCATGCTCTGGTTCATCTTTTCCATCCTTACTGCCTTATTTACCACACTAAGAGAGGTAATAAGTAAAAAATTGCTTAAAAATGTAGACGAGTATGTTGCTTCTTGGTCATTAAGTTTTTTTGCGGCTTTATTTCTCTCCCCTTATCTTTTTTTTGCAGACGTCCCAGTATTAGGTCGACATTTTTGGCTGGCTTTAATTTATACTGGTATATCTGTCTCGATTACTAACCTATTGATGATGAAAGCGTTAAAAAATTCCGACCTTTCTAAAGTTTCACCCATTGTAGCTTTCAGCCCATTGTTCTTGTTATTTCTTTCTCCGCTAATTCTGGGAGAATTTCCAACTACTTACGGCCTAATTGGGGTAATATTAATTGTAGTTGGTTCGTATTTACTTAACCTTAAAAAAATGGCCATTGGGTATTTTTATCCCTTGAAAAGTTTATTTAAAGAAAAGGGCACTAGGATGATGTTAATTGTTGCTTTTCTTTGGGCTATAGGTTCTACCATTGATAAAATTGGCGTGCAAAATTCATCTCCATTTTTTTGGGCAATGTCTACCAATCTCGTTTCATCGATGATATTACTTCCAATAATGCTTCACCAATCTTCAAATTCCAAAGTGGAGATAATAAACAATATCTGGTCTTTGGCGCCGGTTGGATTTTTTTTAGCTATCGCCAGCTTTTTTCAGATGACTGCCATAACTTTAACTAAAGTGGTATATGTTATTTCAATTAAAAGGATTAGTGTAATCATGAGTGTAATTTCTGGCTGGATTATTTTTAAAGAAGATGGGATTAAGGAACGGTTAATTGCATCTGTTATTATGGTTTTAGGGGTGATATTTATCCTATTAGGGTGAGTTTCCGGCTCTGTCCTAAATCTAATTTTGTGGTCACAACCATTCGCTTTTAGGTCGTATAATTGCCCCGCCATTAGCCCCGTAGGGGCCAACCCCCCTGGCAAAGAACGGTACAATTGGACGTCCCGCTCATCTTAAGGCAGTGACCACGACATTTAGGACAGAGCAGAGTTTCCACAAACTATATAAACCTACTTTTGGTATCCCAAATAATGTCTTTGCCGCCAGCTAGGCCCATACCTTTGGTTGATCTGAAAGCTCAATATATTTCTATCAAACCGGAAATTGATCAGGCTATCCAAAATATTCTAGATTCAACCAGTTTCATTTTGGGAAAACCAGTTGAACAATTTGAACAAAATTTAGCTGCTTTCTGCCGCTGCCAGTATGCAATCGGAACCAGCAGTGGCACTTCAGCTTTATTCCTGGCTCTTAAGGCGTATGGGATTAAGGATGGGGATGAGGTTATAACTGTGCCTAACAGTTTCATTGCTACTGTTGAAGCCATAGTCCACTGCGGGGCTAAACCCGTGTTGGTAGATATTGACCAAAAAACTATGCTTATTGACCCAGATAAAATTGAGGCAGCCATTACTCCTCGCACCCGGGCTATCATTCCCGTCCATTTATATGGGCAGATATGTGATATGGATAAGATAATAACTCTTGCTAAACAGCATAATTTGATAATTTTAGAAGATGCTGCCCAAGCTATTGATGCTGAATACCAAGGCCGGAAACTTCCTATCCACGAAACGGCCATTTTTAGTTTTTTTCCTGCTAAAAATTTGGGGGCTTATGGAGATGCTGGAGCCATAATCACTACAGATCAAAAAATAGCTTCTATGGTCGCTAAATTGCGAGATCATGGGAGAATAGATAAATATAATAGTGATGTAATTGGCTACGGGGAAAGACTGGATGCCTTGCAGGCGGCAATTTTAAATGTTAAATTAAACCATCTCCCTGAATGGACCATTCAGCGTCGAACGAAATCTTATTATTATAATCTGCTGCTGCAAGATTGCTCCCAACTAGTTCTTCCCTATGAAGAAAGTTATGGCAAGAAAGTTTATTATATGTATGTGCTTAGAACTAAATTTAGGGATAAACTACTTAAAGAATTATCCCTTAAAGGCATAAATTGCGGAATACATTATCCCATTCCCTTGCATCTTCAGCCGGCCTTGAATTATTTGGGATATAAAGAAGGGGATTTTCCAGTAGCCGAAAAAGCAGCCCAGGAGATCCTATCTCTACCAATGTATCCTGAGTTAACTTTAGAGCAGGTTGAATATATTGCTAACCAGGTTAAGGAAATAGTAACCAAACAGTAACTAAACAGTAACCACACTATCGTCTGTAAATTAAAATGAAAAAATCCGGAGCTTTAATTTTTGTTTTAATATCTACTTTATTCATTTCTTTAGCTCAGGTGTTATTCAAGTTAGGTTCAGAAACTTTGCAGTTTAATTTTTCATTGTTGATAAATAAATTTATACTTGGCGGGTTTCTGTTATACGGCCTGGGCGCAGTATTGATCATAATAAGCCTGCGTGGTCAGAATTTAACTTTTATTTATCCGGTTATTACTACCAGTTATATTTGGGTTTCTCTTTTATCGGTTTATGTATTCCATGAATCAATGCACTTTTATAAAATCTGGGGGATACTTTTGATAATTTTTGGAATTATTTTAATCGGGCTGGGGGATAAAAATAATATTCGTAAACCTAAATTAGTTTCCGAAAAAGAGGTAAACCATGACTGAGCTATGGGCGGTGGTGTTGGTACTGATTTCCGGTGTTTATGGCGGGCTGGCTCCTATTTATCTTAAACGGGGGGTGGAATCATTTCAAATTAAAAAATTTAGAACTTATTTTAATCTCCTTAAAGGATTCTTTATTTATGTTACTGGGGCATTAATCTTCATCTTCGCGCTTAAAGGCGGCGAACTGTCAGTGCTTTATCCGCTGGTGGCTTTTTCGTATGTCTGGACTTGCCTTTATTCTAAATTAATGCTGAAGGAACAGATGAATAAATATAAGTGGCTAGGGATCTTGCTGGTAGTTTTTGGAGTTATGCTGATAAGTCTGGGAACGGTGTGATTATTTGACCGATTGCTCTTCCTTATGGTCTGTCCATTTCCAAACCCTATCTCTCCGAACCTTGTACCCAAAGATTTATAATTATTTTACCTAAAATTAACCTTAATGGTCCTATTTAAACCTAAACTAAGCATAGTTTCTACTGCTTTTAACGAACAACTCGGGATTGAAGAATTTATCCGCCGGGTGGATAAAACTTTAACTGACAATAATCTAAACGGAGAGATAGTAATGGTCGATGATGGCAGCAAGGATAAAACTCTGGCCATCATGGAATCACTGCAACCCCATATTGGACGATTAAAAGTAATAGCTCATCGTAAAAACCGCGGCTTGACTACGGCTATAGCTACGGGGATTGAAAATTCCAGCCATGACTACATCCTCTTTCTTCCCTCTGATCTGGAATCCCATCCGGAAGAGGATATTCCTAAACTTCTTGCTCCCTTAAATGAAGGCTATGACTTAACTGTAGGTTGGAGGGTAAATCGCCGTCAAGGTTTTCTGAAAACTCAACTTTCTGAATTTTTCAATTGGCTGTCTAGAAAAATGTTTCAAGTCAACGTCCATGATTTGGGATGGGTCAAAGCTTTCAAGAAAGAAATATACTATAATGTGGAAGCCTTACGGGCCGATTGGCATCGTTATTTTGTTATTTTGGCCGCTAAGGAGGGGTATAAAATTAAGGAAGTGAGAACTAAGTTTTATCCTCGAAGGGCTGGCCGATCCCATTTTGGCAAAATTGGTTTGAAAAGAATACCGGGAGGAGTTTTTGATTTAATTGTAATAAAATTTTTGACTTCCTTTTCCCTGAAACCCATGCGGATGTTTGGAGGTCTAGGTTTTTTAATGTTAATTTTTGGAATTTTATTTAGTATGTACCTGTTGTACCTCAATCTTACCATTGGCCACGTTTATGATCGGGTATTGCTGATAATGGTTATATTAATGCTCTTTTTGGCCAGCCTGCAGCTATTTGCAATAGGTTTTTTAGCTGAATTGATAGTCTCTGGAACTGAGCGGAAAATCAGTCGGGGGAAATCCAAGTAAAATGTGCGGTATCTGCGGTTTCTATGGGTTTAAGGATAATTCTTTGCTTAAGAAAATGTCTGAATCCCTAATTCATCGCGGTCCCGATGGTGAGGGATATTATTCAGATAAAAAAGTTTCTTTAGGCCACAGGCGATTAAGTATCATTGATTTGGAATCCGGCGGCCAGCCCATGTATAATGCTGACCAATCTATTGTCTTGATTTACAACGGCGAGATTTATAATTTTAAGGAATTACGGCAGGAGTTGGAATCTAAATATACTTTTCAAACCCAAAGCGACACCGAGGTTATAATCCATGCCTACCAAGAATATGGCTTCGATTGTTTAAATAAATTTAATGGTATGTTTGCTTTTGCCTTATGGGATAAAAATAAACAGCAATTATTCCTGGCTAGAGATCGAGTAGGCATAAAACCCTTATATTACTATTATGATGGCCGCCTTAATCGATTTTGGTTTGCTTCCGAAATTAAATCAATTTTGCAGGATAAATCCATCTTTCCGGAAATTAATCCCGAATCCTTGGTTGATTACCTGGCCTTTCAGAACATTCTGGATGAAAAAACATTCTTTAAAGGAATCAAGCAGCTTCTACCAGGTCATTATATGGTGGTTGACACCCAAGGATTAAAATTACACCAGTATTGGGATAGTTCTTACCTGAAAAAATCTGTTCCAAAAAATAGTTCTATCCAATTTTACCGTCATCAATTTGCTAAAATATTTAAAGATTCAGTTAGGGGGCATTTAATCAGTGATGTGCCTTTGGGAACTTACCTCAGCGGCGGATTTGATTCCGGTTCGGTAACTATGCTGGCTAGCAAATTAATTCCCCACCACCTGCAGACTTTCACTGGAACATTTAGAGAGACGGGGAAATATTTGGAAACCCCCTGTTCCCGGGCTGTGGCTAAAACCGCTGGGGCCGAAATAAATGAAATTGTAATCACTCCCCGCCATTTTTTGCAAAATATCAATAAAGTTATCTATCATTTAGATGAACCTAAGGTGGGAGTGCCCGCCATATCTCAGTATATGGTCTCCGAATTAGTCTCTAAAAAAGTTAAAGTAATATTGACTGGGCATGCCGGGGATGAATTATTCGCAGGTTATCCAATCTATAAAGCGTTCTATTTTAAGGATTTATTGAGAAAAAATCCTTTAAACATTTTCCGGCTGTTTACTTTCTTCAAACTAAGTGAAATACCTCGGAGTGCCTATTTCTTGCTTTTTCCTTGGTTTGATAAAGAGGTCCGGCCTGGTTTGTTCATCATCTTTAACCAGAACCAGCGTAAACGATTATTTACCTCTAATTTTTATCAAAGAATAAAATCTTATCAGCCAGTTAAAACAGTAGAACTATATTTGCAAGGCAAAAATATTTCCAATGCTGATAGAGCTCAATATTTGTATTTTAAAACTTATCTTCCGTCATTATTAATTCTGGAAGACAAAATGGGGATGGCTCACTCCATTGAAGCCCGGACTCCGCTGTGCGATAATAAATTGGTGGAGTTTGCTCATTCCATTCCTTGGGAGTATAAATTATATGGGGGAGAGCTGAAACATTTGATTAAACATACTATGCGGGGACTTCTTCCGGATATACTCTACCAGCAGCCTAAAAAAGGATTTCCCACTCCCTTTTCATTATGGATAAGAGGGGAGTTAAAAGATTATATTTATGAAACTCTATTGGATAAAAGAACCTGGGATAGAGGTATTTTTAATCAAAAATATGTTAAAAAATTATTGGATCGGCACTGTAATTCTAAGAGCGATACTTTATTGGACCAAGTTAATGCGGCTAGGATATGGTCTCTGCTTAATGTGGAGTTGTGGTTTAGGATATTTATTGATGGGGATGAGGTAATGGGCAGGTAAAGGTTAAGATGGTCTGTCCACAAAGGTACAGATTTGTATACTAGGGCCAAAGGAGGGGCATTTTTGTCGTCAGACAAAAATTATCGCCCCGTGCCACAGTATACAAATGTCTTCGATTATGGACAGACCAGGTCAAGAATTAAATAATTAATGTTAAAATAATAAATGACCTCAGTCAATTATAAAATACTGTCCTTTACTATATAGTGGGTGGCGGTTTTTAATAATAAAATCAAATAAAATAATGTCGCTCACTAAAACAATAAACTTAAACAAGATAAACTTCCATCTTGTTTCTCAAATTCAGACATTTCTAGCTCCACAATCTTACCTTCAAAACTAGAAATTGCCTCCAAAGTCCGTTCAAAACTTTTTCCATTTAATTTAGGAACCAGCAAGTAATCCTTGACTCTTAACAAACCGGCGGCATATTCTTCACCTGGACTGATTTCAATAACCTCCCTGCCATAATTTTGGTAAAATTCTGCCAGCTCTTTAATAGCCGCTACAACATTATCACCTAAATAACTAGAGCCAGTAGATAAATGCAGCACCGATTTAACAGGAATGGGATAAGTTTCATAACCATATTTTTTAACAATATCCCTGAATTGCCGGATGCCCAAAGAATTTGTTCTGCTTGATTCACCGATGTAGAATGCATTTTCAATACGCCTTACGTCTCCGCCATCTAATGTCCCGGGATTTTTAATTCCCTCCACTATTGTAAAGCTTTTCTCAGCTAGTTTTTCCAGAACGGTTTTTTTTTCACCGGTTCTAGATTCTTGGCAAATATTGGTCGGGATTATTATTCCTTTTTCCTTAAGAATTACCGCTGCATCCTCCACAAAACAACTATCTGGATAGGATTGTTCTGCTGGCAAGAGGATTAATTTAATGCCGGCCTCAATTAAAATGCTGCAATAATTACCCCATTGCCGTAGGGCTAGCCCATAATCCGGATTACCTGTTCTGGTAGTTAAACCGCTAGAATAAGATTTAGGAGGCGGCCGGATGATGGCCGAATTATAATCAAACTGTTCATTCATTAAAAATATTATTATTAGTTAGTATTTTATATTATTTGCGGTTATCTAGTTTTTTTCCTGCCAGTTATTAGCAGCCTAAACTACCTATAAACTTAACTTTAGATAAGCTTAAATAGTATTTTAATGGGGTAGTCATCCATGGCCAGTAGCATCCTTACTATCATCCTATTCTTTATTTATACTTGGGGTTTAGGTTTTACGGCAACTTATTGGCTTAAAAAACCCGATCATCGTGGCGAAAGATTCTTCTTAAATGTAGGGCTTGGTTTAGGCTTATTTGCCTTTTTGATAGTTTTGCTAAACTTATTTCGTATCCCCTTGGATTGGAAAATATTTTTAGCTCTCTCCTTAATTTTTCCCTTATTTAGGTTGTATAAATTATATACCCTTAAACCCTGGCACTTCCATCTCCCAAAATTTAATTTTAAATTAACTCGAACCAATTTAGCTTTTATTATAGTTTTGTTAATTTTTGCCGTCTCCTTATTTGTTTACACTAAAGGGGCCTTCAGCTATCCTTATTTGGAAGACGAAGATCCTTGGGGTCATTCTACTGGTGTAAAATATGTGGCTATGGAGAAAGATGCTTATGATCCGGTGGTAAACGTATATCGAGAAACTTCCGATCCAGTTATTTCTTATATTGATCCTTACCCTCCAGCGTACGATGCAATGCTGGGAATATTGCACCAAACTTCTCCAGATATTACTTGGACTTTAAAATTTTTTAATGCCTTGATAATATCCTTGGGGTTGATTTTTTTCTACATCTTTGTTAAAAGATTTTCTGGTGATCAAAATAAAGCCGTGTTTGCTGCGTTTATCCTGGCTGTTATTCCCAGCTACCTTAGTCATTTTATCTGGGCTATGGCTTTAGCCACCACTTTATTTTTCCCGGCTGTTTATGCCCTGAACGAAATTAAGGACGATAAAAGATGGTTTTGGATGGCTTTAGTATTGATTGCGGCAATTTGGTTTGCCCAGAACATTTCCCAGCCTCTGAAATTAATATTCTTGTTATTGATTATGGTTTTGGTCTGGTCTTTAAGTTTAGCAAAGCTGCAGTGGCGTCCATTGATAGCTATTATTGGCGGAACAGCTCTGTCTTTTATCTGGTGGGTGCCCATGATTTTTAAGCGGGGGCTGCAGAATTTTATAAGTTATTATACCATCGGTGATCAAGCCGAAATTATCACCGGAGCAGGTTCAGGTGCGGGCGAGGCCGTCGGCTCAAGTTTGTGGATTAAACTTTCTACTTTATGGAGTGTTATTTCTAATCCTGGTGGTTCAAGCGCTAGAGCTTACAACTTAAATGATTTTTTTATTGCTAAAGGCCAGAACTTGATCAATGCTCCCATTGGGATAGGTATTTTTGTTTCCCTATTAGTTCTAATCGGGATAATTTTAGTTCTGCTGAAATATAAATCCACACTGACTGATCCTAAGCAGGCTTGGCTGGCTATAGCCGTCTTATGGCTAATTTATGGGTTTTGGGCGGTAAATGGTTCAACTTTTCCCTTTTCTATTGCTAGAGATTCTTTCCGCAGCTGGATGCTGCTGGCTATACCGGTAGCTATGATGGCTGCTGAAGGTTATTATTGGGTTAAGAATAGGTTTAACTCTAAGACCCTAAAACTGGCTTGGTTTTTGTTTATATTCCTGGGAGTAATGTTAACTTCGGCTCAGCAGAAGTATGAATTGAACACGGCCATTTGGCCAACTTCCGGTTCGTTTACTAATCCTCAGGAGCCATTTGAGTACGCTGAATTTTTTAAATCCATTCCTTTTGACACCAAGGTATTTGTTTACTCTCCGCGGGATAAACTTCCCCTGGGTTTAGGTGCGTTCAGCTGTTTATGGTGCCAGGAAGTTATTGATTTTAGGGAGAACATTTTGTATAGCGACGTCAATCAGTTGTATAGTTTTCTAAAATCCCAGGGGTATGAATATTTGATTATTAATGGAGCGATGGATTACAAATATTTAAGCAGTAAATTTGGTGCAAATGAGACTAACGAATTGCTTCCTCAACGGTATGATGAAATATTTAATTCGGGGAAATTCACTCCGGTAGTCCAGCAGCCGGATAGGTATGTTATTTTGCGGGTTGATTAGAATGGAAGATAAAATGAAAAATAACCTAGAACACAAAACAGAAAATAAAATAGGTCCTATAATTCCTGTTGCTCCTGCAAACGAATTCTTCGTTCATGCTAAATCCCAAAAATTATCCCAGAAAATTTTATTGTATCTGATTTATGGATTATTAATTTTAATGATTATTTTTTCTTTAATGGCTAGGAAGAATTTGGGTGAGGAAGGATTCAATAACTGTGTCCAAGAAAAATGTGCTGAGAAAGGGCCGGAATTTTGCAGCAAGTTTAGGGAAATTAATAATTGTTGTGAAGGTGCCGGTGGAGTTACGGCCCAGAATGAACAAGGTTTAAGCTGTCAGTTTGGGTAGGCTGATACTAAACCACTAACCTAAACCACCTAAATTTTTATATACCTCAATATACCTCTAAAAAAAATGAGTTCGTTAAAAGATTTTAAGATTAAACAGGGTTTTGATTATGATCTGTTAAAAACCAATCGAATTTATATTTCTCAATTAGCCGTTGATGGTGCTTTGGAGATAGATAATTATCTCCGGCAGCAGGATACTAATTTTGGGAATGTTAAAGAATTGGCAGAAATTTTAGGTGAATACCAATTAAAAGTTACTGATGATGCCATAACTGGGCCTAATTTTCCTTACCTTACCTTATGGAGAGCGGTTAACCAAGGTTCAAATAAAACTTTAGTAAACCTTGAAGACTTAGCGATGGAAATGC
>DATDWB010000033.1:0-15106 GCA_035289845.1 Candidatus Nanoarchaeia archaeon
TCTGATCTATTTAAGGCAAACTTAGCTAAAAAAAGCATCCCCAAAGTCAGTAAAACCACTATTACAACTAAACCTACCATTTCCATTTGTCCTTTTTTGTTCCAAGATCTAACCGGAATTACCTTCATGAATAAACCTCTACCTTAATATAACCATAATTATAACTCCGTTTAGGAAAATCATCCCGCAGGGATACTATAAAAAAAGTAGGTTCCTTATTTTTTCCTCCCGGTTTAGGAAAATTATATATGGTCCACCCATCGGGATCACCTAGAGGATAAGTTTGATATACTGTTATGGTAGAATAAGAGAACAGGTTAAAATAATACTCTTCTAAGTGCTGCTGAAATATACCCTTCTCTTCAATTAGACGCAATTTAGTCAGATCTAAACAGTACTTTTGTGCTTCTGATTGGCCTTGGCTGCATTCCAATTCTGGTAAAACCAAGACTTTAGTAGTAATGTCAATGGCCTTCTGAACTAAATCTTGATCCTGTTTCTCTTGGGAAGATATTTTATGATAACGGGCATAAAATACTATCCCAAATACTACCAGGATAAAAAAGATAAATAAGACGGCTATTGTTTCCGTCATCTTCATTTGGCCTTTTCTCATTTTAATCACTAGTATAATTGCTATTGATAACTATCAACTACTAAACAAATTTTTACAGCTGTAATCAGGCAATAGTTGATCGGCTGAGTTTAATCTCCTGGCAGCCATAATTAAATCGGCACATTGTTTAAGCTCTGTGCATCCAGAGATAGATCCGGCTATTGAACCTAAGTCCTTGTTCAAATTCCCGGGAAGGAAATTATTTTGATTAAAGTTATTTGAATTAATATTATTTGATGGAACATTAACTTCTTGATCACCCTGGGCATTCAATAAAAATCTACATTGGTTAACAATTTTTGCTGGTTCCAATAAGTTATCCTGCTCATAATAGTTGATAATTTGTTCGGTTTTCAAACTGTAAACTTTATTTACTAAACCCAATCGGACCAAGGCTTTCTGCATATTACACCAGTAAGTTTCGTCATTCCCGGAAAATATAGCCGCATATTTAGCGGTGTCTTCTTCATCTAAAGATACTATTGGTACTGGCTTGACCGGATCAAAATTTTTTAATCTTTCCCAGTTGCCATTCTTGCCTTTTTTGTAATAATAAACAGCCTTATTTTGTCCGTCGGTCTTAAATTGAACTACACTAACTTCTGAATTTAGAAATTGACTAGGGATTGGGCTATTTTCGATAATGATATCCCCATCAAAATCAACTATTCTTAATAATTCATTGGAATTCACCGCTAAATCATTTAGATCCGATACTGAATTAAGTTCAACTACCTCTAACCTCAGGTTGGGGTTTAGGTCCTCCGCTGCAGAAATAAAATTGTGCTTAAAATCATCTAAAGAATTGGAAACACCTGACCCTAACAACAAATATTTCATTCCCTGAGGAGACAAAAATAAAAAATCAATTACTTTATAGGGAAATTTATAGGGTAAACTCCATAAAATTAATCCCCGGGTATTAAATTCCAAGGGAGCAAAAACTGGATCAATTTCATTTTGTAAAGGAAGCCCCTGTCCTTTAATCCCATATTCACTCACTCCACCCTCACAATTAAAATAAAGGGTATAATCTTTTAAACCTTGGGTATCCAAAAAAATTTTGGATTGATCCGCTGAGCTGGCAGCGATGAAGATTGAGTCCAGCAGTCTGACAACTTCCGTAGCCAAATTTTGCTCGGAAACTGTTTTCTGTTTAACCACTATCCCTACAAAAAACAGCAAAATTACTGCCCCGGCAATAAGGATATAAATCCAATTGAAAGCTATCTCAATTTGACCTTTAGAATTAATCCTAGGAGCCCTATTCTTTGGAACAATAGCCGTAGGAATGATAACCTTAGAAACAATAGCCCTAGGAATTATGGCCGTAGGGACGATAGATTTAGGAGTCATTTTCTCCGCCTGGTTGACTTGATTGTTTAGAAGCCGGAGCTATTTTAGTTTTAGTACCCATTCCTTCCAGCATCAAGGAAAATTTCCCACCTAATATGGATTGACAAAGATAACTAACTTTATTTCCTGAACTATCTTCCAAAGAGATATGATATACTTTAATCTGCACTTGTCCGCTGGAAGGAGGAGAGAGGAAAACATTTTCTCCCGCTGCTAAGTACCCCCACTTATTTTTCAACTCTAGGGAATATCCCTCAGCCGCCAATTCTTTATTTTTCCAAGCTTCGGACCATACATCACAAGCATAAGGATCCAGTTTGCACAATTCAGCATATTGTTGCTTGTTCTCCGGCAAAGTAGGATCAATATCCAAGTCCACAAAACAAACCTGTTGAAAATATACGGGAGGGTAATAATCTCTAAATCGAACCGCTTGAAATTGGGGGTAAATTTTCTTGACATCATTTTCCAAATTGGTTTTGAATTGAACCAATTCAATAATTTCCCCTTTTTCTTGGAATTTAGTTATTTCAATATAACCAAAAATTATTATTGCTCCAAAAGTTATGGCAGCCAACATAAAAATAAAAGTTTCGCCTATCCCAATGCCTTGCTTATCCATTTTTTTTCAATCTGCCGTATTTTTTTAAATTTGCCGTTGTACTGCTAGGCCTATAGGGTTATTTTTCTTTCCGCTTCTGGCTGATCTTCTTAAGTTCAGAAAAGACATCCTGAGCTTTTTTACTGGCCGCAGCTTTATCCAATTTACCAGCCTTAGTATCCTTGGATATTAGTTCCAATTTAGAAAACAAGTCTTTCTCCTCTTTGCCTAAACCTTTCTTAATTTCTTCTTTATTATCTAAATATTTACCCGCTAAAGTATCCAATCTATCTAAGATTGGTTTCTTGGATTTTAAGGCTTCTTCCACATGAGGTATTTCTTTTGATCCTTTGTTAAATGAAGAAAATAATTCCTTGCGTCCATATCCCCGTTCCCGAGATGCTCTTTCCCGGCGAGAAGATAACACTTTACCCTCGCCTGCTGAAAGTGGTTTTAAACCTATAGTACTAGACTCATTTTCTGTGCTTACCCTGAATCTAGATCCCTCCAGACCAGTTATTCTGCCGCTGCTTTGTCTGGCACTAGCCGCCCCGGCACCCTTAGTATAATAATAAATTAAATATCCCGTCCCGCCAATTACTAACAGCCAGCCTAAGATCAAAAATATCCAAGCCAAAGTATTATTTGGCTGCTGATCGAGCAATTCAGCAAAAGGAGGAATTTCTAAATCCCCTTCATCCAAATCCTTACTAGGACGAGGTTCATCTGGGATGCAAGGATTTGTTCCACTTGAATATTCTTGATAATTTTTATAGCCATCCCCATCATAATCTTCTGCTTCGTCCGTAATTCCATCTTTATCTGAGTCCTCTTGCAGGTAATCTAATTCACATCCTAAAGAATCATATTGTTGTTCCCACAAGTCAGGTAAATTATCTTTATCGCTGTGTTTTTCCTCAGTAAAGAATTGACCTTCGGCACAACCTTGGAAATCAGCAATTTTACCCGGGTCAGTTTCCAAACAGGAATCACATTCATCTAAAACTCCATCACCATCATCATCAGCAAATTCTATTTTTTCAATGGCGGTATAACTATTGTTGTTTCCATCTTCCAGAGTATAACACAGGTAATTTGTTTCCTTAACAGTTATTGTCCCGAGTGAATAATTTATATCCGGAACACAGTCTTCTTTATCCATAGATAAAGCATAAGTTATTTGACATATGGTTTCATCTGTACAAAGCAGTTGTACTTCTATTAAATTACATCCCAGGCTATTTTTAACTATTTCTAAGTTGGGAGCCGATTCATCATTGACACAGACAAATTCATCATATTTGGAAACTGTAAACCCATCACTTTCCACCCATTGGCCCACATTTCCTGCAGCATCCGTTGCTTGAACCTTAAGGGCATATTTATTATTTTCCTTTAAATCTGAAATTTTAATAGTTAAACTTTCTTCATCGGTTTTTGTTCCAGATAATATTAATTCCTTAACTCCCGCTCCCAGACTTGAACCTCCTAATCCACTTATTCCCAAGCCGGACACATTAACCGATCCCCTATTATATAGTTCATAATTGTAACTCTGGATCTTCTTTTCCCCATCGGTATATACCATAACCTTTAGTTCCTCTTTTCCGCAAGTATAGGCCCCATCATTAATGCTGGTTATTTTTGGGGGGGTTTTATCAATGGTAAAACTAGTTTTATTTTCTATTATTTGGTCTTCGATAATGCATCTAAGTGGATATTCATAATATCCCTCTGCTAAATTGGTAAATTCTACCGTATGAACTTTCCCCCCATATCCACTTAAGGGAATAAAATATTCTTTAACTTTATATTCACATAAGGCATTCTTGCTGGTTTCAACTTTCACATTAATAGGAGAAGACATAAAAAAGTCTTCATAAGGAATGATGGAGAGTATCCCTCCAGCCTGGGTATAATCCACTTTAAAGGTTGCAGTTTCCACTTCTGATTCTAAACCTGCCCCATTCCTGCACACTGCATTCAAGCTAAATTCCTTAACCAATCCCGTGAAGCTATTTACACTGAACATATCCTTATGTTCAATATCCATCAATTTATCTTTAGCCCCCGGAAAATAAAATGGCATGGAGTCGTAATCTGTATGGCCTGAGTCGCTGTATTTACAGTTAGTTTTATCATCTGTGTTTAGGGTAAGGGCCACTTTAGTTCCATCTATTAAAATTTTAGGATTAACTTCAAAACTAGTTATTTTGGGGGCAGAAGGATCGAATTCCAAGTTTATTTTCTGCGATGAACCTATATCCCCTTGCATGTTTTTACAGCGTACATAGATTGTCCTAACTCCTCCTTGTTCATTGAATGAGAAACCAGTACCTTCTGGAAAATTTAAGTAAGAATAACGATTATCGCTATTTAAGGTTAATACTTTAAATCCGGGAATGTCCTCATAATCAAATCCGGGTGCAAAATCAAATTTACACTCGGTAGTTGGAACTTTAGTATAAAACTGCCAGTCAAATAACGGATTACTGCTCACTCCCCACAACTCTCCTAAATAATACCCCGAAGATGGTTTTTCTAACACTAATCCATATCCATCAATAATAATTTTACCACAATTAATTTTTGGAAATTTATTCCCCGCTACATCAGTAGAATAATAACAGATTGAAGCCGACTGAGTAAGTATTACCTGACTGGTAAAAGCTTGATAATTAGGACTAGCCGCAAAGGAACATCCTTTACCTAAACAATAGAAAGTTTGAGCACAAGCAAATCCCTGGCTATCGCAATTAAAACTCACATTAACCCCGTTTAAGAAATATTTTTCCCAGCCGTAAGTTATGGGCTGCTCTATTCGAAGACCTTCTTGAAGAACAATGAATGTTTCTGGAGGGGTAAAATCAACTTCAAAGTCAAAGTAATCTACATACAATTCATTAGTTAACAATTCCCGGCAGCGAACTTCCCTATTTCCAGCATAATTGTCTTCAAAGTAATTAGGTAAAGGAGAGGTAGTATGCATCTTTTCTTGTTGTGAAGACATAAATGAAGCTAATTTTTCTCCTGTTAGGGTTGAATATAAATCACAAACTGATGCCAAATCAGTTGCGGCTTGGAAAGCAATGGTAGTTTGATTTAATACCCCGCCTAAGGGAGGATATATCACCTCAATTTTAGGTTCAAGATCAAATACTAACATTTCACTTTGGTGATTAACATTACCATAGTCATCTTCACACTCTACTGACAAGTTATACCTTACCCCACTTAAGCTGGGAAATATAACCTGTTTTTCTTCCAGCCGGGTCTTAGATTGAACTTTAAATTCACCTGCGGGAGTAACAGACTTTAAATTAAACTCACAGCCCATTAGTTCACTGACCTCTTCTAAAAACACTTTCAATTCCGTCGTTGCCCCAAAGGTAGAATGCTCAGCAGTAATTTTAAAATTGGGGACAACATTATCCAAGATTACAATTTGTTCATTTACTTGTTCTTGATTATCATAACTGTCGCTGGAGAAATACTTTAATTTGTAAGTCTTCCCATTGATATCATCTTTAAAATTGGTGTCTGAAAGTAAGTCTATGCTTATTTCTCCTTCAATAACTGAAGGAGGATAACTTACTTCCACAAATTGGGAACAGGTATCTATCTCCAGGGAGGTTAAACAATACTTAAGTGAACCTAAGCCGCTTTGCTGACTAAGTTCAATATGTTTATCCTGAGATATAAAAGTAATATTAGGATTAGACTTAGTTATAACCCTAGCTAAAGAAGCGGAGGAGTCGGAAGATAAAGTTGTAGTTGGAGGAGTAATATCCTTGGCACAGCGGGTGCGTTCAATTCCCGTAAAACTGGAACAGTCATCTTGTTCATCGGCATCTCCATCCTTAATACAGTTAGTACCCGTCCAGGCGCATCTTCCCCAGCTGCAACTATCCCCGGATTCAATTATTTTCTCATTAGTTTTGGTTATGCTTTGTCCACCGGTACATTCCTGCTCGGTTTGATAGGCATAGCAAGTGGTATCCTTAACGGAATCTTTATGAGGATACTCTTCACAGTATGAGCAGGAACTTAATAAATCTCCTTTAGCTCCAGCTTGATAAGGAGGATTAGATAAGCAGCGGCCCAAACTGGAACAAACATCAGCAGTACAATAATAATTTTCAAAAATACCTGAATTGGGCCCGCACAAGGAACATTTATCACCCTCGTACCAATTTTCCACACAGTACCCCGTCCCGGTTTCAGCCGTAGTAAATAAAGAATTATCGTTATAAGTGGGGATAGTATCATAGTTTACTAATTTATTGTCCGTTACTAAAGCTGCATCAACCCATTTACACTGAGTAGTTAGGCAGTTATTAAATTCACAGGCTGATTTCCCTTGGTAATCAAAACAATTTTTAACTGTCAAACAACTAGAACATTGGTCAAAAGCCGAGGATGTATAATCCAGATAACAATAATTTTCGGTCCCTTCAGCTAAAACTGCCAAATCTAAATTGGTTATTTCTGAGTCACTCATTCCATACAAGCCATAACATTGCTGAAAGGAAGAATACAAGCCTAAAGGTGAAGAACCTAACCCGCCAGCACAAAAGAAGTTGCTCTTACAATCTGCCCGGCCTTCCCCGCTGCTGGAACAATAATACCCTTGTCCTAAATCTGCTGAACAGTCCGTAAGCGTAGTCAACTTATAACCTTCGCTGCCTTGATCAACACAGGTGTAGATTAGACTTCTTTGATCAGAACTTTGACCTAAATCTGGAACTGAATCACCAGCTCCATTTTCTTCCGCTAAGCAAAAATGGTTATTTATACCCGTAGCAAAATTAAAATGCCCCTCACATTCTTCATCCCCTATTGAAATTGTAATCTTGGAAGGAGTAGGAGATTTTTTTGAATTTTTATAATTAGCCACAATGGAATAAGTATATTGAGTGTCCCAGTCTACTTTTTCATCTGCCAATAGAGGAGGGTAAACTGTAAAAGTAACTTCTTGATTAGTTTTAGTTTCAGTTCTGATTATATCATAACTTAGAACTTCCACGCAGGGAACTAGCCATTGCAGCAAAATTTCTTTTTTACCTTTAACTTGATAACCACTAAATCCTGAAACATCTTTAGCCTCCAAATCACATTCACCAACTTTAGGTTCTAAGATTATTAATCCTAAGTCCAGTTCCGGCTGCTGAGGATCAAGCTCAAAATACACTGTTTTAGAATTGTAACTGTTTCCGGTAGTTTGGAGATAAGAAGCAAACAGAGTATGCGGTTCATTGATCTGCTTCACTTCCAGCTCCAATTCAAATCCCCCAGTTAAAGTATACAATGATTTTGTTTTTTTCAACCCATCCAAATAAATGTCCACTTCCGGAGTTGATTTCCCCTCAACTATGGTAACACCTTTAATTTTGGTGGAAGTTGATTTTTCCAAGATTAGATTTAATTCAATTGGAAAATCATCCGAGGAAGAGAGAGTCACTTTTTCTTGTTTTGGTTTATACCCGGATTTAGTAAAGGTTAAAGTATAAATTCCTAGAGGAAAATTTACCAAAGTGTCTTCAGTAGTGGAAATTGTTTTTTTACCGCTAACTGGCCCATTCCAAGTCAGGGTAACCCCCTCCACATTCAAATTTACTTTTATGCTCCCCAGCGCTGAAATTATTAACTTAAACAATTGGATCTCCAGCGATTTTTCTTCTCCGGAAACTAAGGTAATCGTCTGCTTGCTGATAGAATAACCGGCCTTCTCTACTTCTATAATAAATGTCCCCGGTAAAGCCGAGGTGAACTTCAGTAGATTAAAATTTTCCCCTTGATTTATTCCATTAATGGTGATAAAATCAGCTGAAATGGAAATTCCATTTTGATCTACTATATTAATGTTTAAGATGATAGGTTTAAGATCAATCTGGCACTGCTGACAAGCTTCCGGACTAATACCCGCTGGAGAAAAAGGAATAAAATCACCCAATTTATCCTTCTTAGCCGCAATATCTGTACATTCCCATCTTATGGCCGGAGATAAACATTCATTAGATCCGGTTGACACGGGCAGGATACAGCATCCGGAAGAGCACCAGTATTCAAAATTTAAACCATTGGCCTCCACCGAATCCCCGCCTAAAGCTTGACATTCACTGATGGAATGAGGCTGGCAGTTAACATTGCAGATTATCTGCTGGCATTGAACTAGTTGGCTGCAGTCCTGCCCCACCAAAAAATCTTTCCCCGGCACTTCACAATCCGGATATTGAACACAATCTTCCTGAGCTATTTCCTGAGTTATCCCAAATCCACAGTATAATCCCTCTTCCGCTCCCGGATAAATATAACACCCTGGAGTTTGGGCGGAAGTTAAATTTACGGCCAGAATTAAAAAAAATAAACCTAAAACTACTAAGATTAAACACCTTTTTACCGCTTTCATTATTTTAAAATTATAAAGTAAGGATAATTTATAAAGTTTCCGAGATTAAAAAATAATTATAACCCTTAAAAATACTTAAAAAAGATAGGCTTAAAAATTAATTCTTTTTTCTCCAGTTTCTAACCTTCACCCAATCATCAACCGCCTTATTATCTTTAACCAGTTGATTTAGTTTAGTTCGTTGGTGGGTTTTGGCCAGGTTATCTAATTTAGAAAAAAGCTCTGTTTCTGCCTTTTGCACTGCCTTAGTTATGCCCAACCCCTGTTGAACTAAAAAATTTTCTCGTTTATCCTGCTTAATTTTCTGCTGGCGTTCCTGCTTTACTTTATTTAAACCAAATCTTTGCTGGGAGTTAAAATTAAAGGGAGAAAAAATACCTGACTTTAAGGTTGGAGATTCCAGTTTATTTTTTGAGGTTTCAGTTAAAGAATAAATAATAATATTATAAATATAATACCCTAAAGCTAAAATAAAAAATATCAGCAATAACCACAATCCCCAGGTTTTATTGCCCTCCGTTACTGAAGAGCTTAAGACTGGTTCACATATTTGCTGGGTCAAATTAGGCTCAAATGATCCTGCAATACACTTTCCAATGAAATTATCCTTGCAGCTGTCCCGGCAGATAACTGTATTGCATTCTTTTAAAAGTGAACAGCTAGTATTGGAAGCAAATATTGGTTCCAAGACACACCCGGTATGTTTATTGCATTCCCCAGTTGCAGTTTCCAAATTAATATTCTGGCAGTAATATTTGCTTTCTTGATAGGTAAAACATCCGTCGCCATTAACTGCCCCAGTCAGGTTTACTAGGAATAAAATTATTAAAAAATAGTTGTGCCAATTAAATTTTATTAATTTCATATTTTAGTTTTATTTTACAATCTAATTTAATTTATATATTCATTGATTTCCACAATCTTCATCCGTACTACCATCACAATCATTATCCTTACTATCACAGTATTCCATTGCCCCATCATGAACTGCCAAATCATTATCATCACAGTCTAATCCTGATTCTTGGTCAAAAGTATCCCCATCCAAATCGGTATAAGTTGGAGTCTCTCCGGGAATTGCTTCACCGGCACCACAAATTTCGCCTTCCTGAGCTACATAAACTATAACTGTTTGCCAATCCTTGGACTCAATAACATTTTTCTCTCTAACCGTAACTGTAAATTTGTTAAATCCTAGAGGTAAACCACTTAAATCCAATTTAGCTGTACCTGCTTCAGGATTAAAAATTAATTTAACTGCCTGATCGGATTCAACTTCATAAATTAGATTATTGACTATCCCGCCCTCTGACAGCCCTTCTTCAGCATCATCATCTGGATCTAGGGCTAATAAATCCACCGTTTCATCCGCTAAATTAAAATCCTTAATTAACAAATAATCATAATCAACCTCTTCCGGATTTAGACATCCAAAATTATGGATATAATTAAGAGCGGGAGGCCGATTTTGTCTAGCAATTCGATAGATATATTGCCCTGAATGCCCGGGGATTATATCCTGAGCAGGATAAGAAAACTCAAACAGCATATCCCCTTCAGAATTGATAACCTTTTTTTCTAAAGTAAAAGGGAACTGGTGGGGATTGGATATTCCGGAGTAGGAAGAAATTTCCTGTTGAGAAATACACCCCTTAGCCGCTCCGTTTAACATCTCAGGAGTTTCTTCTTCAACACAAGGCCGGCCATAGCTAAACTTATTTTGTTTCAATTGGCTTTCACTATAAGAAAAATCTGCAAACTGCTGATCCCATAGCAAGGGAGAAATTACTGTTTTTAAGATATAAGTATAAAACTTTGTATCATAAAAAAAATCAAAGGTCCTTAATGTAAAATGATCTTCCTCATTAAAACTAAAACTTAAAGGATAACTAACCTTAGCCCTGACCCCTTGCTCACTAAGAGTTAAATCTAATTTTAATTCTCCTGGTTCAACCTGGAGTTGGTAATCCAGCTCGGAGTTCATATAATCCATTACACAAGTTTTAGTTTTAGCAGTTAGGTAACGCCTTAAATCACCAGCTAAAAGATTAGTAGTCAGTAATGGAGCTAGACCAAAACCAGTCCTGGAGGGGTGAGAAGGATAGTTATACTGGCAAAAATCTGGACTATCCTGTAAGTTAACCTTACACGGATAAGACTCTGGATAAGAACCAGGAGAAGTGTAGCTGTTCTTAACTATTCCATAAAACACACGGTCGCCATCTTCACTTAATTGACCATTTAATTGATCAGTTAATTTAATTCCAGTATATCCAGAGGTGAAAGGAGTTATCCCTCCCTGATCATACCATAATCGTCCCTGCTTGCCAATCAGGACTAAAGCATCTTCCAATCCATCAGCCAAACAATCATTCACATAAATTCGCATAGCTTCTGGTTGTATTATTCCAGTAAAAGTGTTATCATAACTTTGCTGCAGTTGTTGTTTTTGGGAGTTTACCACCAGCAGTATCAAAAAAAAGAAAATAAATAATACCACCAATCCAAGAATAATAAAAATTGTTAATTGGCCCTTTTTGCTAAATTCCCTTCTCATCTTTTTACCCTAGATCCATCCTTAGTTTTCCGGTAAGTTCTGGCCACAAAAAGTTTAAACCGCTCACTGCTTCAACTCTTTGGACTGAATCATCCACCCCGCAAGAAACCTTAACTTGATCCGTAACATCTTCCAGTAATTCGGATTGAATATTTTCTTGGGCTATCTTTTTTGAATGGACATAATCACATATGGGAGTAGAAAAACCTTCATATTCCACTATCAAGGCCTGTTTGGACTGGCTTAATCCTTGTATTTCTCTTATGCCCTGGACCTGTTTACTGCCTGATTTAGCCAGATAAATATCCTTCACATTCTTAACCTCTTGGATAAAAGTATCTTGATTAGATAATCCTCCTGCCCCGGCAGCCAAATCGGCAAACATATCAGTTATTGATCCCCAAGCCTTGCTTAAAATAGAGGGCTCAACATCTAAATTGTATAACACCGCTTTATATTTGGGGGAGTAACCCAATTTTATTCCTGAGGGGAGTGATTCCGACTCACAATCGATAAATTCTTGTTCTTCCTTACCGGCTGCACATTCTGTGGTTAAGTCCGGAATACCTAATAAATCAAAAAATCTGGCATTTACATCAATCACTCCTGAGGGTAAATCTACATTTTCATTTAAGGTCGTAGCAAAAGAAATTTTTCCATCTTTATTTTTAAGCAGGCAGACATTATTGATGCAGGTATTTTCTTTTACTGAAACTAAGGGAGTACTTCCTTCCCCTGATTTGGGGTTTACAGATTTAACTGTATCTCCAGTTAAGGATTGAATTCCCCCATAACATACCTGGGCCGAAGGTTTGTTTCCTAAAGGTGAAATCAATTTTGGAGATATGGTAGTATCACCAACTAAAGAGGTTTGCATTTCTTCGGTTAAAGTTAAGGCTTCCCGCAGATCAGTGCAATAAATGGTATAATCATTTTTATTACCTACTAGCTCTAACATTTTTTGGGCTATAAATTTAGTTCTACTGGTCCACTCTCCTTGATCACAGTAATGGTCTAAAATAAATTCTCCATCGTTAATGCATACCGGAAATTTTCCCTGATAGAACTCTTTAGCAGTATTGCTGCTGGATACTCCTTCGATCAATGAACTTAAGACAAAACATTGCTCCGGCTGGCTGCAAAAACCAGATTGATCTTCATTCCAATCTTTTTTAGCTGGTATGTCTTCCCATTTACCCTCTACACAGCGGTAATCCCGGCTTCCTTCATTTTCTCCAACTTGTTCTGACATAAAAGTATATTCTGACATCTCCCTAACACAGGCATAACCATTCCAGCAGCCATTGACTTGACAGCAGGCTACACCTGCTCGGAAATTAAATTTATCCGGATTGGATTCTGCATAATGATAATTTACTGGACCTAAATTAGGGTTGGTCGAATATTGAGGATCTAGTAATTGAAGCAAGGGGTGATAAACGGTGCATCCGCTGGCTGCAGAATTAAACGCTACTGTTAAATAAACTGTGTCTGGAGTTATAGTTATTTTTTTAAAATTAGATGAAGACACTTTAGTGATTATGCCGTCTTTATTAGCCGTATAAATTTCCGCGGGGCAATTGCCTTCCTGGGAAAAATGATATTGGGCTGAGTTCTGTCCTTTTGGGACTGCTACCGCTATCCTGGTTGAGATAATACTCTCACCTGGATTTAAATTAATTGTTTTAGTTTCAGCATTAATTTGTGGACTTAAATCCGTTCCACTGAAATCCCAATGAACTAAAACTCCAGCTTGAGTCGCAAATTCCGCATTAGAAATAATATTTCTGCCTGGCAAAACCGTAGTAGGCTGATTTCTGTTTCCAGCACTGTAAGTTTCATCACCTTCTTCTACCGGTTCCAAATCAAATTTTGAGCCTAACACTTTTTCATTGGAATCAATATCATAACCAATGTACTCCAGGCTTTCCCTGCTCCATGAATTAACCGCTGATCCGGATGAATACGCACAGAACCAGCTACCCTGGGTTGAACAATAATTTACTGATTCAAAGATGTTACTGTTTGTATCTTTAGACAGTTGGGAAGTTATCTCTTCCGGCAGCTGGCAGCCGTAAAATAAATGGTTGTCTCCTTCCTCACTTCCATAAAACAATATCTGCGGAGCGACATTTCTGGCAATTATGTTCCCTCCCTTGGAAATTATTTCCTGTCCATCTATAACTGGGACTTCCTTCCCCTCTTCACCTACAAACCACAATGAGTATAGTTGAGGATAAGGATTAGTAATCCGATAGGAATTGGAATAAGGCAGGGAAAATAAGCAGCTGCTGCTTGAACCAACTTTGCAGGTAGAAAAAATAGTTACCTTATCTTGATCCTGATAAGCTGAACCGCCAATGATTTTATTTGTTTGAGCCACTATCCTTAAATTGTTAAAGTTTGAATTAGCTTCCGAATTTGTACCCACCTGAAAAACACCTTCTTGTGTATTGAATAAAGATAGTTTTACGTCTTCAGAATTACTAGTTACACTAATTTTAGTTAGTTGATAATTAAAATTAAAATTTCCTTCTCCCCACAGTAATGGCAGAGTTAAAGGAAAGTCTTCTTTGGGTAAATTAACTGAATATATATTATTTAATGATGTTTGAGCAGAGAAAGTTTTAGTTATAATATTATTAGGGATATCAGTTGGAAGAGCATACTTGACTTTATCTTCCTCACTCACCGCATATTCTGCTTCCACGGTATAATCAAAATCAACCACTGCCGGAGCAGTATTAATCTTAAGCTCTGAATATTCAACCTCAAACCTTACTTCCATCAAAGCTTCATCATTTTTAACTATGGTCCCTTTCCAGCATCCTTGACCAGAATAAGTAAAAAAATCACCACTAGGATTATTTCCGCAGCATCCGTTGTCTTCAGACCAAGATTCAGAACCATAAACCTGATTGCACATCAATTGAGCATTTAACTGAGCGGTCCCAAGGTAATCAAAACTATTTATCCAGACATTCTTATCCTGAGATGATTTTCCTGAACAATACAGATTTTGGCCTGCATCCGATTTTATCACTGAGATATCACTTATCTTAAAATAGTTTTCACTGGTAGAAACAAAACTTAAACTTTCCACTATTGGTATTCCTGAAATGTCTACCTGTAAATGGATCTTATTTGGGCCATTTAATTGGTTATTAATTATAATTTCCTTTTCTTCTTCTGCTTTAACTCCCTCTGCTAAAATATTACGAGAGAACTCAATTTCCCCGGGTAAGGTAAAAGTTAAGATTATATCCGCCGGGAGATTTATTTTTTCTAGATCAACCGGTTTTCCTTCTTGATCAACTAACTCTATCCAAAAATCTAAGTAATCATAACTGGTAAAATCAAAAAAATCCTGGCCCAAATCAGCAGACTTGAGTGAGACTATTTTTTTTCCTTGATCCTGGCCTGACAAACCAGCATCAGGTAAATCACTTGGAAAATTTAGAGTATAAACTGAATCCCCTGGCTGGCGTACTGTTTGCAGATTTGAATTGATTAGTTCATCAAAGTTATCATCGCATTCTGCCCAACTCCAGCTGTTTCCTTCCTCAT
>DATDWB010000034.1:0-9293 GCA_035289845.1 Candidatus Nanoarchaeia archaeon
AGGTCAACTAATCAAAGAATGACCACCGAACAGGGAGTTATAGGGATATATGACAAAACTAAAATAGCGCATCTAGAGAACCTAGTTCGGGCAGCTATCACGGCAGTTGATTACGGAAATAGAATTAATTGTGATTAATAGTTGAAGAAAAATTTAAACTGTTCTAACAACCGGGCTCTGTAGAAAGAGTCCTACTTCGTAGACCACAACCCTAAACTGAAGTATAGGAACGTGGTCTGCTTCGTCTGGTCAAGTCAAGATTATCTGTGATAATCATTGACAATCTTGACCTAGACGGACTCTTTCTACTAAGCATAACAACCGAGTTGGTTTATCAATAACTTCTTCACTTGTATCCTTTAGCCTGCAACTTAAATAATTTGGCATAAATACCATTCTGGTCCAACAATTCACTATGGCTGCCTTGCTCTACTACTCGGCCTTTGGCCATTACAATAATTCTATCGGCCATTCTTACCGTAGAAAAGCGGTGGGAAATTAAGAAAGTCATTTTATTCCGGCTTAATTGCTTGAACCGCCTAAATAAATGATATTCAGCCCGGGCATCTACCGCAGCAGTAGGTTCATCTAAAATTAAAATTGGAGCATTTTTAAAAAAAGCCCGGGCTAAAGCAATTTTTTGCCATTGGCCGCCAGATAATTCGGTTCCATCCTCTTTTATTTTCTTACCCAGCTGAGTTTTTAATTTTTTTTCCAGATCTTTAATAAAATCCCACGCCCCAGACTTTTTAGCAGCTTCCAAAAGTTTAAACTTAGATTTTTTGGCGGAAATTCGGCCATAGCTTATATTTTCTTCAACTAAAGCTTCATACTTCATGAAATCCTGAAATATAACCCCCAGATTATCATTTAAACTTTTCACGGAATAATCTTTAATATTAACCCCGTCAATTAATATTTTCCCATCAGTACAGTCATATAACCGGCACAATAATTTTATGAGGGTAGTTTTACCCGAACCGTTGCCTCCAACTAAAGCAATACTCTCCTTAGGTTTAAACTTTAAATTAATATTTTTTAAAGCTAATTTTTTAGAACCGTGATAAACAAAAGACACATTTCTGAACTCAATCCCCTGAGTTAATTTTTTAGGGAACTTATGTCCTTTTACCGGCTCAGTAATCTTGGGTTTAAAATTTAGCACCTTAACCACCGGAGTCAAGAAAGCAGCATGAGTATTCATGTCCCCTAACATCCGAACAATCCATCTAACGTGAGCAGCAAACTGGAATAATAAGGCCCATAGGAAGGTTAAATCACCGATAGTAATACCTCCCGCCAGGAATGATTTTACCACCAGCCACGAAGCAAATACCGACAGAGTTCCTTCTACCACTCCCACTAACACATACCATTTTAACTGAGTCAGAGCAGCTTTATCCTGATTTTTTATGAAATCATTAAATAAATCCCGGAATTTTTTTAGAAAGTGTTCCCGCAGCCGGAAGGATTTAACTTCTTTGATAGCCTGAGGATTTTCGGTTAACAGGGAACGATAATAATCTGCGTGCCGGAAAATAGGTGAAGACTGAGCAAAAGCACTCCATTGAACTTCAGCCGTCCTTAACACTAACAACACACTGGGTACCGCCCCTAATATAACCAGACCTACCAATCGCCAATCAAAGGCAAATAACGCGCCCACAATTACGACAACGCTTACTATCTCCCCAATCATGAAAGTAAATTGCCAAAATACTTCCAAAATACGCCATAGTCCGCTAGTGGCCCGGGAAAGAGTATTATAATAATCTGGATCTTCAAAATAAACTAAATCTAATGAAGAAATATTTTCCATTAATGAATGCATAGCCTGTTTTTCAATCCGCAGCGAATGAACTCTTCTAATCATATTATTGATATCCCAAAAAATATTCTGAAATATTCTAGCCACGGCATAAATAATCAATATCCCAATTATGCCTATCGATAGAGATAACTTAACTGATAGGTCATTCTGCCCTAACAAATAATCAATAATTAACTTAAACAGATATGGTTCAACGATAGTTATCAACCCGCCTAAAATAGTGATTATTAAAATAGAAATAGTCAAAAATTTAGAGGACTGATAGGTCCATTTAACCGCTAACTTCAATCCAGCTAATTTTTCTTTAAAGCTTCCACTAGTCGAGGGCATTATTGAATTTAATCTATTTTATTATATAAACATAGCGAAAGTCAGGTTAGAAAATGAGGTTATAAATTATTATATTTAGAACTTTGGAAAAGGAGATAATTTATTTTCAAATTTTTCTATTTAATAACTAAAGAAGCAGATCGAAGATATCCTCTTACTTTATCCAGATTTAGTAAATCATCCCCATAATCAGAAGTAATCTTATCCCTTAATCCTCCTTCAGCATCAATACAAAAATTACTTTTTCTAACCTGCTGAAGAATATCTTTTAATCGGGAAGCTGCATTTTCTCCCGTAAATCCGCCGGCAAAGCCAATCGTTAAATCGGGGCAGTTATTTTTTAATTCAAAATATATCTCCACCGAGGATTCTAAATCAAAAGGGATCCCTCGTCCTCCAGAAGGATCAATAAGGACGTAACTGATTGAATCACCATAAGCTTTAACTTCTTGGGCAATTTTAATCGGAGTCTTGTCCTCCACAGCCTTAGAAGATAATTGGATCACCACTTGCATATCTGGATGCTGCTGTTTTATATTTCCTACTTGGCTAATATCAGGCCAAGGTATATTTAGTTGAATCGCCCTGCACAATCCCGGTTCATAAATTCCAGCAAATATTTTAGCAACCTGAAAGGATAAAGTTTCCAATTCTTTGGAATTATAATGAATCATAGTCAAAACTTGTCCATCGGCAGCCTCTAATAAATCAGGGAGCGTATTCACCAGAGGATATCTTCTATTGGCGGTGGGCTGCCCATTAAGAGTTTTATGACTAACTAAAAATCCAAGCATAGGAATATGAGGGCTGCCCATAGAATAACCGGCTGCATAAAATTCTTGGCAAAGGGCTTGTGTTTCCTGAACATTCACCGGTCCAGTAATTCCAAGGTAAGGTTGGGAAGACATAGCGGAGATGATAATTCTAAAAATATAAAGATTTGGGGTTTAGAGTGGAGATGTCAGGGGATTATTAATTTAAGAGAAGTTTGCATAATTAAATTATTTATCCGCAAACTTCTAAAGATAATTTGAAATAAACGTAATTTTGACATTAAACAAACGATATATTTGCCAAAATTACTATTTTTCAAATTTCTCTAAACAAAACTCAACTTGGTCTATACTTTAATTCCAATTTATCACCTTCCTTGGGCAGGTAATCGCCCAGCTGAGCTGAATCTTCCCCATTAATTGTTAATTTCAATTGTCCTTGATCACCATTGCAATACTGGGTATTATCCACTGACAAGCACGCCCCAGCTAACTTGAGGTTTACTTTTTCTAAAATATGGTTCAAAAACAGCCCATCAGTAAATACTTTAACCTGCATCCCACTAAATTGGATAAAATAGTCATTAGTATTGGCCCGTGAGGCTAAATCTAAGACTGTACCTTCGGCCTCCACCGCTAAGCTGAAAGTTAAGGGATTTAAATTGTAAAGATAGTAGGATTGCTCTTCACAGCTGTTTTGCAGGCATAAATTATTAGAACATAACACGGATACGGGGCTATCGTCACAACTCAGATAACAGTCAGCATCACTTTGACACAGCCTAGGTTCAGGTAAATTTAAACCGGATTGAATGGGAGAGGAATTAATAAATCCCGGGATTACAAAACCCAGAACAATCATTATTAAAAACAGGATCAAAATAATCTTACTAAAAAATTTGGTCTTCATTCTGATTTAAAAAAGGGAGTTGATTTAAATATTTTACCGATTAAATGGCTAGGTCTTAACTATAGAGAACTTTGCAAAATTAGAAGATTTATTAGCAAAGTTCTAAAGAGAAGTTTGAAATAGTCATAATTTTGACCTTAAACAAACAATATATTATCCAAAATTACTTTTTTTAAAATTTCTCTATAATTTTGTGGGCACGGCCATTCGCTCTTAGGTTATATTATAGTAATTGGACACACCCGTAGGCCTTCAAAAAAGCACGACTTTTAGGGGGACATTGACTAAGTCAAAAATTTTCAGGCTATTTTGGCATAAAATAAAAAAGAATTGCCATCCCTCAACTAATCACCAGCGTACCTTTCATTCCTCTCCAATCTTCACAGTCGCTGCAGATAAATTCAAAAGTTCCTTTCCTGCTGGCTTCAATATTGACGGTCGTCGGACCAGTTATCTTCTGTTCAACTCCCAGATCTGGGACCGCAAAGGTAAAGGTAAAATTTTTAGCTGGATTAAGGGATATATGAATTATGTCGCCTTGCTTAGCTTTGATTACGTCCGGCTGAAATAACCATTTTTTAGCTAATACCGGAACTGTTAAATCAGTAATAATCTCCTTATCTGGAACTTCATTATTGGGAGCGTCTTCTATAATTGATTCTTCGGTTACTACCTCCTCCTTTACTTCGGGTTCAGGTTCAACTACCCCGGCAGCGGTTACATCATCAACCCCAATTTCAACTTTATTAGCTGTTTCGGCAGTTACAGTTTCAAGCTCTCCCACTACTTCTTCCACCACCAGACCTTGGGGGAAGAATAATTTTCCATCCTTAGTCATGTAAGAATCAACTATATCTCCAGCTACTGATAAAGTCAATTTGTATAATCCATCTTCCTCTTGGGAAGAAACTAAATTAGCTGTAAATGGAGGCTGAAGCAAGAAATGGTTTACAAAATCTAACGCTTTTATTTTGGCTTCATCTAAACTTAACTCCCCCTCCATTGGAGAAGATTGATCCTTAGAAAATTGAAATCCGTCTGTAAAGATGGAAAATAACAACAAAATAACCATTATCCCGGTGAGGGCTTTCCAAGTAGAAGTAGTCTTAAAATGGCCGGAACTTTTTTCCTTTTCCTCTTCCGCCCAAGGGTTGAAAGGAGTAGATGAACCTATCTTAGATTCTACTTTAGCTTCAGGCTTAGGCTCAACCTTTTTACTTTCTGCTTTAAGTTCAGTTTTCACTTCTGATTTAGTCTCGGTTTTGACTGCTTCGGCCTTGGTTCCGATCTTAGCCGTTTCAGTTTTTAGATGACTTTCCTGGGTATCAATCTTAATTTCAGGTTTAATTCCGCTGGATTTTGGTTCAAATATTTTAGAATTAAAAGGAACTGTTTTTTCAGGAGACATTGGGGGAGATTTTACTTTTCTAACCAACTTCCTAGCTTTAGGTTTAACCTCTTCTATCTTAATATCTTCCAAGTCATCAATAAATTCCTCCCCGAAGTAAGAATCATCTATTTCATCTAATTGCTTTTGTTCCATTGAACCACCCTCTCTAATTTACTAAATTTTCACGACAGAAATAATTTATAAATATTTATATGATTTAAAGAATAGGTTGATTAGGGAGGTATCACTTATAGCAGGTATTATTTATTCTGAAACCACCCTCAAGTAGTTAACAAACCTTAATAAAACCACGAAGATGTATTTAAAGCATGGAGTTTAAAGTACAAAGCAGAGGAAATGAAAACTTAGACAAATATCCTACCGATGACTTAGAATTAGCCCGGAGGTTTGCCAATCAGCTTAAAAAAGAGATGGGTACTTTAATTGTGGGAGTGGCGGCTTTTGGAAGCAGCGCCCGCCGGGAAGCTACCCCCCTAAGTGATATTGATGTACTGGTGATTACTGATGACACCACCATACTAATTACTGATCCGATTATCGAAGCTTATAGGATTATAGTTGAAGACTTAATTAAAAAAATATCTCTCCGTTTGCATATAACTTCCATGACTTTTACTTCTTTCTGGGAACATGCTAAAGCGGGTGATCCGGTACTGGTAAACATTCTACGAGATGGAGTTGCAATCTTAGATACTGGATTTTTTACCCCCATGCAAGTTCTGCTTAAACAAGGCCGGATTAGGCCGTCAGAAGAGAGTGTCTGGAGATACTATGGCCGGGCGCCAAGAACTTTGCTTAATTCCCGCTGGCATGTATTACAGGCCACCTTAGATCTGTATTGGGCAGTTATTGATTCGGCTCATGCCGCCATAATGCGTAAGAATGAAATTCCCCCCACCCCAAGCCACGTGGGAGATTTATTAGAAAAAATTTATGTTAAACCCCAATTACTGGAAAAAAGATATATTGACATCATGAATAAGTTTTACCGATTGAGTAAGATGATCACTCACCGGGAGATAAGAGAAATCCGCGGGGAAGAATATGAACATTATTATCGGGAAGCGGAAGATTTCGTCCGCCGAATGAAGAAGTTAGTAGAGAAGAAACATTGATTCTAAAATAGTGCAGTGATTTTTTTCAGCACGTATAAACCGTTTTCTTTCTTAAACAAAGAGAAACTAGATAACCATGGATTTGTATTTGGAATATTGACGCAAAGACCAGCATCAAGAACTAATTTACAGACGTCGTAGATGATAAGTGCATTGCCAACCATAAATTGAATCTGCGATTGTGGATCTCGTTGATCATGAACATAATAAGAATGACTGACGTGATCTGAATCCCCTCGCCGTAAATTGGTTGTCAGATCATGTCCAAAGATCCCATCGTTTATCCCAACACTTTCATCAAGGAATCCGGCTTGGTGAAGTACGTTGAGAACCGCGCCTCTTCCATCGGTGCTTAATCGGTCTTCAGTGAGAACAAAAGTCCCGGAACGGAAATATCCCTTCAGTTCCTCTAAATTGGTGAGAGCGGACATAATTTTAGATTAAAACTACAAATACTTAAACTTTTCTTTTTGTGATCCAAAACATTTAATAATAATTCAATAATTCTAAGTGTTGATGAAAGATTCACCAATAATTCTAAAATATGTACTTCAGAATGCCCTGAATTTTAATGGTACGGCTAATCCAAAAGTAGTGCTAGGACAAGTGTTAAAAGAAATGCCTGGTCTAAAAGCCGACGTTCCCAATTTAATGAAAGAAATTGAATCCACAGTTAAAGAAACGGCTAAATTAGATTTAACCCAAATTAAAGAAAAATTGAACCAGCTAGCACCAGAATTGTTATCTGCCACAGAAAAACCTATTGATCTGGGAGGATTGAAACCGTTGCCCCAGGCCAAGAAAGGCGCACTAAGAGTTAGAATTGCTCCCTCGCCTTCCGGACCATTACATATTGGACATGCTTACGGTGCTTCTTTAAATTTTGAATATGCTAAAATGTATGCTGGAAAATTAATCCTGCGCATTGAAGATACCAACCCCGAGAATATTTATCCACCAGCCTATTCGTTAATCGAAAAAGATTCTCAATGGCTAACGGACAATGGACTAGCTCAAGTAGTAGTCCAATCTTCCAGGCTGGGAGTTTATTATGACTATGCCGAAAAATTAATTGGGTTGGATAAAGCTTATGTCTGCACCTGTGATCCAGATTTGTGGAGAGAATTAAAAAATGATGGAAAGGCCTGTCCCTGCCGAAGTTTGAAACCAAAACAAAACAGTATCCGCTACGCCCAAATGTTTGGTGAATTTGGGGAAGGAGAAGCCGTACTCCGTCTTAAAACGGATATCCAAGACAAAAATCCGGCCATGCGTGATTTTGCCATCCTGCGGATTAACCAACACGTTCATCCCAGAACCAAGACCGAACAGAGAGTTTGGCCGCTGATGGTGTTTTCCGTGGCTATCGATGACCATGAGTTAGGCATAACCCATGTATTAAATGGGAAAGATCATGCTGATAACGCTAAAAAAGAAGCGTTAATCATGAAATATCTAGGATTAAACATTCCCCAGTATAAACATTGGGGGAGGATAAATTTTTTGGGTTTGAAATTAAGCACTTCCCAAACAAGATTAGCAATTGAGCAAGGTGAATATAACAGTTGGGAAGATATAAGGCTACCTTTCCTGCCAGCTCTTAGACGACGAGGCTACCAGCCAGGCGCGTTCCGCAGATATGCTTTAGAAATTGGTTTGAGCCTGAATGATAAAACTGTACCCATTGAAGAATTTTGGAAGAATGTCAATTCATTCAATAAGGAAATTGTAGAACCTAAAGCCAACCGATACTTTTTCGTGGATGATCCCAAGACCATAAAAATTGTAAATGCGCCCTCCAAGAAAGTAGAATTGGATTTGCATCCCGATTTTCCCAAACGCGGACGCAGGGAAATACAAGCTATACCAGAAGTTAATATTTCAAATACCGATTACCAGAGATTGATGGATCCGTCGGCAGAAAAAAATATTCATAGGCTGATGGATTGCTGCAATTTTCAATTCAAAAATGGACAATTTAAATTTGTATCCGAAGACTATAATAATTACAAGAATAACCCTGATCGAGGCTTGATTATGCATTGGCTGCCGGTGCAGAAAAATCTGCCCCAGGTTGAAGTCTTATTAGACAATGGGACTACGGTTTGCGGATTAGGTGAAGAAGCAATGAACTGTTTAAAAGAGGGGCAGATTGTTCAATTGGAACGGAGGTATTTTGCCCGAGTAGATAAAATTGAAACCAGCAAAAAAAATACGAAAATTAAGTTTTGGTATTTACATAAGTGAAATGAGTTTGAAAAATTAAAAGTAATTAAAAAGGAGGAGATTAAATTGGGAAAAATAAGTAGGGATATACCCTTAGCGGAAATAACTTTACGCAGATATGAAAAACCTGCTTCCACTGATCGAGAACTGGTGCGTAAATTCTGCCTCTCGGTGGGTTTGCTTCAGCCCGGTGATTCCAGGGATGTAATTGTAGATGTATTCCAAGTTCTGTTAATAGCCCGACAAAATCAGGAGCAGCTGCATTCGGAAGAAATCAAAAATCAGGTGATGCAATCTCGAAAACAGACGGGATTGCCCATGCTGGGCATAGCCTCATCTAACATCAGGCGGCAGTTAAAAAGATTAAAAGATCTTCATCTTATTGAGACCAATGCTAACTTGTATAGGGTAGCAGAATTTGCGCACGTCTCTGAGATTTTTGAAGACAAAATTCATAATTTTCTGTTAAAATCAATTCTGTCCAGGGTACGGGAATATATTAAACGAATTGATGAAGAGTTTGTGAAAATAGAAAAATAATCTCTATTCCAAAAATACTGCTCTGTCGGACAACCCTTAGCTAAATTCTCCTGATTTTAACCAATTTCTTCAAATCATGCAAAAATCCTTCTAATTTATAGATTTTGCAGAGAGTTACCTCTCTTCTGTGCATATTTTTTCATACGCTCATAGTCAG
>DATDWB010000035.1:0-24147 GCA_035289845.1 Candidatus Nanoarchaeia archaeon
TTTTCATACACTCGTCATTTTTTTTGGAATCACCACCTAAAAATATCTCCATTCCAATATCTTGTTGTCCTAAATCAGCTAAGGCTGCAACTTCGTTTGGATAGGGATAACTTTTTACCCATAGTTGTGGTTTTGCCATAACACAATCAGCAAAATTCCAATTTATATGCCTTATGTAACATTGATTTAAGGCAAATATTGTTCTGTGGTATTATCGGGACGGATGAGGATTAGTTTGTTACCTTTAACAAAATTTAATTCTGTTTTCAATCGCTCATACAGTTTTTTATTTTTCACTTTGAAAGTGGAATCAGTTGAATTCCATACACAACAATTTCCAGAATTATCCCCAACTTCAACCCTCAAGTATCTGCTTTATATATTTTGTTAAACAACTGTTTAGGGACAATGATAAATTTGTCCTGGTGTAGTGTCTAAATATACAACCTTCACTACATTTAAAAATAAATTATCTCCTCTTACCCGAATGGCTAATTATGCCCAGAAAGCTTTCCGTGGAGCCGGGATAACTTTAATCTTCAGTGTACTGGCCTCCCTAGTGGCCTATATCACCCGCGTGGTTCTAGCCCGAAAACTCACTCCGGAAGAATTTGGGCTGTTTTTTGCTATATTCAATTTTGTTATCTTCTTCCTTTTCTTCCGCGATCTGGGCCTTCCTCAGGCCTTGGTTAAATATATCGCTGAATTTAAGATTTTACAGAAATATAACGGCATTAAGACGGCCATAGTTTCCGTATTTACTTTTCAGCTTCTGAGCTCAGCGGCATTTAGCTTGTTTTTTTTTCTAGCGGCTGAATTTTTAGCTGAAAATTATTTTCATCATCCCTTAGCCGATCCGATTCTTAAATTTCTGGCGGTTTATACTATCCTCAGCGTTCTGTTCATAGTTATAAAAAGCATTTTCCAAGGTCTGCAGCTGATAACTTGGTATGCTTCGGTGGAATTGCTGAAGAATGGAATTGTTTTGGGATTAATCTTGCTTTTCCTGGCTTTAGGAAGGACTTTATTTGCCCCCGTGCTGGCCTATGTTTTGGTCTCAATCTTATTATTTGTTATCTACTTCCCCTTTGTCCTCTACGGATTCAATTTTTTCCAGCATAAATTGGAGAACTTCAAAGATATAACTGCCAAACTGTTCCGTTTCGGAATACCGGTAATCGCTACCGATATTGGCGGCAAGGTTATTGGCTACATTGACACTATCATTTTAACTTATTATGTCTCTTTGACTGAAGTGGGTATTTATAATGTTGTTCTTCCCTCAGCCTTGGTATTTGTTTTTTTGAGCAAGGCCATCAGTTCAGTTCTATTCCCTCTTTCCACCGAATTATGGACTCGAAATAAAACTTCTACTCTCTCCCACGGATTAAATCTTATTCACAAATATATTTTTATATTAATACTGCCGGTGTTGGTTGCCTTAGCCGTATATTCCAAATTTTTGATAATAACTTTTTTCGGATCAGAATATTCTTCCGGGTCTTTAGCCCTGCAGATTTTGATTGTGGGTGTAGGATTTTATGTAGCTGCTTCCACCAGTATTAATGTTATTTCCGGGATTGGCAAGCCTAAGGCCGTAACAATAATAATACTTTCTGTGGCCGCCTTGAACACTATCCTGAACTTAATATTTATCCCCCTTTACGGCATTAATGGGGCTGCAGCCACCACCACTTTAAGTTATCTATTGATGCTGATCTGGTCTACAATTATGGCGGCTAAATATGTTAACTCCCGTCTGCCATTTAAAGAGTGGCTGCTGATACTGTTTCCAGGGGCCGGTTTTTTAGGCGGGTTATTGTTATCTCAAAAATTATTAAACTTAATCTGGCCGGGATTAACTACTTGGATAGAACTGCCTATTTCCGGAATATTTTCATCTATTATTTATTTTATATTGTTGCAGCTATTTGGATTATTGAACTTAAAAGAAGCCAAACCCTATTTTAAATCTATATTAAAGAGACCTATTAAATGAATAACTCCCCCCTGAACAACTCCCCTGAACGCCTAAATTTTCTAAAATCAGTTCTACAGCAGTTATCAGCTCAATCAATCAATTATTGCATCCTGCGCAATTATGAATTTTTGCTGGGATCATCTGACCCGATTGAAAGTTTGGATGTGGCGGTGTCTAAAGACAGCTGGCCAAAATTAGATTCCCTTTTATGCAATTTGGGATTTACCCGCCGCAAACAACAATTTTCTTTACGCCATAAGGCCTATTTTAGATTTATTGGGAAACAGCACGTTAGTTTTGACGTCCAAGTTGGAGGTGTGTACTGGAACGATCTTCTCTACCTTGATGAAAAAATAATTCGGCATCGAGTTAAGAAAGATTATTTTTATGTTCCTTCAGAGAATGATACTTTTGTCCTGTTGTTAACTCATTCCATTCTGGGAAAAAGACGTTTTAAACCTAAGTATCAGCAGATTTTACGATTGTCCAAAGTTGATAAGGGCTATGTAATAACTAATTTATCTAAAATATTTAACCCTAAAATAGCCGAACAGCTGTTTGAAAAAGTCCAGCAAAACAAATTTGAAGAGA
This sequence comes from Candidatus Nanoarchaeia archaeon, assembly GCA_035289845.1. GTDB lineage: Archaea > Nanobdellota > Nanobdellia > Woesearchaeales > GW2011-AR9 > DATDWB01. The sequence goes on from DATDWB010000035.1 coordinate 2,573, forward strand.
TTCCTATTAGGAAGTTAGTTGCTTATTTCATTCTTAAAAAACCGCAAAATAGTTTTATCTTATCTGCTTTATTCTGCCGCTGGGTGTGGCAGAGAAAAAATCCTTTCCGCTTATCTCCGCTGATTAGTGTTTTAGGGCCGGATGGGGCGGGAAAATCAACTTTAGTTGATACCTTAACCACTTATTTGCAGCAGACTGGACGAAAGACAGCTGTAGTTTATATGGGGAGGGGCCGGGGCCACGTTCTGCCTATAACTAAGTTAGGTCAAAAATACAAGCGGAAAGAAAAGCAGGACAATCCAACTCCAACTCTAGAAAAAATATCTCTAAAGAAAAGATTAACTTATACTTTATATTCCCCGGTTTTTACTTTAGACCTGCTGCTGCGGTATTATCTTAAAATACTGCCTTCTAGGTTCCAGAAAAAGATAGTGTTAACTGACCGCTATTGTTCGGATATAATTTTAATGAAGAATGTGCCGTTGTGGTTAAAAAAACTATTATTATCCTTATTTCCTAGACCAACTTTAACCCTATTTTTGTATAATACTCCTGAAATACTGCATCAACGCCGGCCGGAGGAAACACTGTTTGAATTACAGCGCCAATTAGATATTTTTCCTATTCTTACTAAACGGCTTAATTCAGTAAATATCAAGACTCAAGATCAGGATTCCGATTCTACTCGGGCAGTGCAGGAGGTTGCAGCCCAATTGCTTGTCAATTGGTGGTAATGTTAAAACCTACTCTCCGGCACAATTCTTTTTGTGAGTGATTTAGGGTGTCTGGGTCATGTTTGTCAATGTTTGTTGAAGACAAACTTGACTTGACCAGACGGAAGATACGTAATTCCCCTACGAAGTGGGGGAATTTCGTTTCTGGAGTAACCCTAAATCACTCACTTTTTGAATTGTGCCTACTCTCCACAACATTTAAAAACTGTAGAATGGTAGTTAATTCAGCTAAAAGATATGAAAACGTTAACTTTTTATGAAGTAATAAGAACGGTGTTATTCAAGCTGCCGTTTGTAGGCAGTAGTATTGAACAATTCTTGCGGGATTCGTATAAAAAAAGTATTATTGATAAGGATTATGCTAAACCCACGGCTATGAATATCGAATTAAACAATTCCTGCAACTTCAAATGCGCCATGTGCCCTCGGGATGAATTGAAAGAACCGGAAAAAGGAGAGGGATATTCCAATGCCGGCAATTTGCCGTTTGAGACTTTTCAGAAAGTAGCTGATGATTGTGCTAAGCAGGGAATTATGGATGTAAGCTTATTTATTTTTGGTGAACCATTGATGTACCCCCGGCTGATTGATGCGATCAAATATGGTAAATCCAAGGGCTTGAAGTTAAAATTTAATTCTAACGCCATGCTTCTTACTGAAAATAAGGCTCGGGAAATAATAGAATCCGGGTTGGATGAGGTTCATTTTTCCATGGATGGGTTGACTCCTGATAAATATCCTAAAATTAGGATTGGGGGAAAGCATGAAGTAGTGTGGAAGAACGTCCAACGGTTTTGTGAACTAAAAAAAGAGCTGAAATCATCTACTCCTAAGATAACCCTGAAAGCTATTTCCAACTTTAACACTAAGCAGGAGATTAAGGAATTTAAGAATTATTGGAAAGGTATGGTGGACAAGATTTTCATGGGCGAGTTGACAACTTATAGTAAAAGTCCAATGTATAAATTTTTGAAACGAAAAAAATATACTCCTAAATATTGCACCTATCCTGCCAAGAGGCTGGTGGTTACTGCCAACGGATATTATGCTCCCTGCTGTTCTTATTATCTGGACCACAAAGGCGATTTAAATTACGGTGATGCTAAAGCTATGTCCATTATGGATGTGTGGAACAGCCCTAAGGTGGAAAGCCTCAGAAATAAAATCAAAAGCGGGCATTTAGAGGATACTGAAGCCTGTAAGAAATGTGTGAATTGAACAAATTTAATAAATTGAGTAAATTAAGTAGTGATTTGTTTTAGAGGTTGGGTGTTTATTAATTGGGGGTTTATCAAAATGAAGATATTGGCGACAACTAAAATGCGGGGAGCAGGCAATGTCCTTGCTCCAGTAATTAAAGGCTTATTAGCCCGATGGCATGAAGTGGATGTTTATGCTACCGGAAACGAAAACGAAGCTTCGGCCTCTTTTAAAGATATAGCGCACCAACATATTCCCGAAATACCAGATTATGCTTATGCCGGACTAGTAAACGGCCATCAGGCAGTCATAACTGGACTTTCGGGATCAGAATCTTCTGATGGATATTTTATCCGGGTTGCCAACAGTTTGTCTATTCCTACAATATCCGTCTTAGACCGAGATGGAGAGTATGCAATGCGATTTGGGAGAAGCAATACCTCTAATAATTGGGATAATTTACCAACTATAATAACCGTTCCTACCGCTGAGTGTCTTTATTCCATCACTCGAGATCTTCCTTTGGAAGATGCAAAATGGTTATGCAACCAAGCCCAAGTTGTCGGCTGGGCGCAGTTTGATCATTATGCTGAAATGGCCCATCAATTTACTGAGGAAGCTAGATTAGGTTTATGTCAAAAACTAGGAATATTCCCGCGCCGAGATTTGAATTTATATGTCCATTTTACTCAAAATCAGGATCCTAACTCTGATTATTGGAACAAAGTTTCTCTTCCTGAATCTAAGAAACAGGAAATATTTGATTATAAGATGAAGGTTACTAAGGCCGTATTTGAGGCGGCATCCGAATTAGGGATAAAATTAGTAATCAAACCTCATCCGGGAGAAAAGTATCCTCTTAATCATACTTTAGACCTTGTCCAAAAGCATGGATTTGTATATCTTCCAGCTGATTCTTGTACTACTCCAGAGCTAATATTGGCGGCAACGTCAGTAACTGCTGACAAAAGTTCTTGTCTGACTGATGCTTGTCTTTTGGATCGGAATACCGCTGGAATGGTTCCCGCAATAACTGAGGAAGAGAGGTGCACCTTTCCTCCGCTGGAGCATGGAGCTATACCTTATGCCAGGACGTTTGATGAAATTAAAACTACTTTAAAATTGATTACTTTTCCTAACGAACAAGAACAGGAGCAGTTATCCTGGATGAGAGGACGGTTTTCAGTTGATGGAAAAGCTGCCCAGAAGATTATTGATCTAGTTGAAAGATTGGCTTAGATTTTCCACTAAGCAATTTCAAGAAAAACATTTTTAAAGGCTGGGAGGTTGTATAAGAAAATGGAATCAGTATTGCTTTTGGAAGGTTTTTTGATTTCGGAATTTTACTATGCTCCTCCTAAAGTTCATACTGCTGAAATCCGCGCACGCGCGGAAGAACATGATCGTAACCAAAAGCTTCGTATTGCTGATGTGCGAGGTATGGTTAGTAAGTATATGGGGGATGGTCTTGAGAACAAAGCAGACGGAATTGCTCATCAGATGTTGACCTACGAACAGCAGATGCTTTACGCTGATAGTTTCCCAGCATTCCAAAGAACTTTTTCTTCACCAAATGGGTTTTCTGTAATCTATAGTGCCTGGATAACTTCTTTAAGTGAAGCTAATGGTGTTTCAACTTCAGTATATGGTGGGGTGATTTTAGGCGAAGATGTAAGAGTCAAATACACTGACAAAAAATTCCTATTTTCTGTTGCTGCATATACTAATGTTGCAAGGCCTGAACCTTTTTCTTTAGTTGGCGGTCCGCTTACTGAATACATTGATCAGAAAGAGGTCACCCCTCCATTGTCTGAACGATTCCCTCTTGTTAGTGTAGAAATGGTTGACGAATTGAAAACAATTGATGGAGCCACTTACGATCCTCAACTTATTGCCGCCGCAGTCAAGCGATTTGTTTCTAAATAATTATTTTCTGAGATTTTTCACAGAATTCTTTCATTATCTATCTGTCTATCAATCAATTATTCCTTTATATATCCTTAAAAATTCTTTCGCCACTTTTTCCTTGCTAAACTCCTGCGCTTTAAGATAGGCTCGTTCAATCATCTCCGGAGAAGGCTCATTTAAAGCTCTAATAATTGTCTCCGCCAGAGACTTTGTATCTTTCGGCTTGGCCATAAATACACATTTTTCAGCAATCTCCCTTAACTCTGGAAGATCAGTAGTCACCACTGCAGTTTTGCAGGCCAGGGCTTCTAGCAGGCAGGAAGGGTTGCCTTCCGTCCCTACCAAATCGGGATAGGGTAGAATAACTAAATCAGCCAAGGCTACATATTTTTCAATTTGTACCTCTTTCTCCAGGAATAAGCTGTTGTGGGGAAATTTATCAATCCGGGGTTTATACTTATATCCATAGGGCAGGTTGCGGGGAGCAAAAATAAAAACTATTTTTGGGTGTTGAGCCAATACTTCCGGCATTGCTTCAATCAAGTAATCAACTCCTTTTTTTTCCCATAGGGCGCCATAATACAAAATAATTTTTTTACCATCTAATCCTAATTCCTGTTTCAACTTTAACTTATCTCTTGGGACAAATTTTTGGATATTGATATTGGATCTAATTACTCTTATTTTATTTTTATTAACTCCTTTTTTAATGATCTTGTCGGCAAATATCTGAGTTGGCACGGTGACAATATCGGCTCGATTCAACAGCCGGTAAAATTTATTGCCTAATCCTTCCCGGGAATAGGATTTCAAGGTATGTATTATTTTAGCTTTCGGACTAAACGCCTTGGCCAGCAGGCTGCGTAATACAAAGATGGGTGCAGAACTAAAACTATGGATAACTTCAAATTTTTCTCCCTTCTTCAGCTGCATCTTCCTTACTGCCAGCGGATGGGCCAGAATTCTATTGTATATGGAATAATTATTGATGGATTTGCTTTTTTCTGATCCCGTGCGGTAAATTGTTAAATTACCAGTTTCAGTATATTTTATTTTTTCTCCTCTAGATTCGGTGATTAAGGTAACTTTATTACCTAAATTAGAGAGTTCTGTAGCCAAATCCAGGATGGTTATGGCAGTAGCTTCTTTGTGTCCGTAGAATCCGGTCGAGAGCAGGGCAATGTCCATATACCGCTGGGTTGAGAAGTGATTTATATAAGTTGTTGAATTAGTTGCCCTTTACTTTAACCTTTACTTTAACCTAACTCCTACTGTCGCAATATTTTCATACTGTTTAAATTGGATATGCCCATTCAGTTTCACTACCTATTTAAATCAATTTAAATGTCAATCTTTTATGGACAATATCTTTATATCTACCACTTTTGGTCCTGATAAATCTAAGCTTAGTGAAATTCTTCCCCTGTGCGCTCAAAACAACTTCACTAATCTGGAACTAGGATCCAATCATTGTTATGAAGACAACTTCCACACTATCATCAAAAAATTTAATTTTAATTATCTCGTCCATAACTATTTCCCAATCCCTAAGGATTTGTTTGTAGTTAACATAGCTTCATTAAATGATGAGATTTATGTAAGAAGTCTTAGGCACATTTTTACGGCCATCGATTTCACCCAGCAGATAGGGGGGAAACTGTATACTTTCCATCCCGGATTTTTAACTGACGTTAAAGAAAGCGCTAATAAAAGCAATTACGATTTTGTTTTTTCCTCTGAAAACTTAGACCAAAATACCTATGGCCTGGCCTTCCAACGTATGCTTATTGCTATTCGTCAAATAGTGGAATACGCTAAAATAAAACAGGTTAAGGTTGCTATTGAAACCGAAGGTTCAATCTCCAAGAAGGATTACTTATTGATGCAGCGTCCGGAAGAATATAAACTCTTTTTCCAACATTTCTCTCCTTCAGAGATGGGGATAAACTTAAACCTGGGGCATTTAATCCTGGCTTCTAAAGCCTTCAATTTTGAAAAACATGATTTTGTGGACTTAATTGCGGATTATGTTGTAGCTATGGAATTAAGCCACAATGAAGGAGTTAACGATGATCACCTGCCTTTAAAAGCCGAAGGATGGTATTGGAAGTTTATCCGTGATCCTAGATTTTCCCACTGTTATAAAATTATAGAAACTAGGAATTCCGGCATCGGCCAATTGAAGGAATGCATTTCTTACTTTTAATAAGATCTAAACTAGTGGTGCACTAAAATCAAATCCTAACCCTCAGCTTCCACAAGTCTAAAAATAACTGAGAAACAATCTTAGGTATTTTTTTGTAAGAAAAAGTCTTGGCTGGTCCATCAAAATTTCGCTTATAGTGGATAACTGGAACTTCTGTTATCTTATGTCCTTTACGATGAATCCTCAGCAATATTTCCGTGGAGATGCATTCTTTAAGTACATTTACTTCGGATAAGATTTGATCCAATATCTTTTTTTGGTATAGTTTAAACCCGGAATCAATATCATAAAATCGATGTCCAAACAGCAGACTTACATACAGGTTGTAAATTCGGGAAAGAACAATTCGGTGCATAGGATCACCCCGTTCTTTCTTGAATCCGGATACAACCCCATTGTCCTTAATATGGGCGTACAACTTCATGAAATCTCCCATTTCATGCGCTCCGCCGGTGTCGCAGAGAAAAACATATTTTCCTTGAGCTAGGGCCAGGGCATCTTTCAGAGCCCGATTATACCCTTTCCTATCTTTGCCGCTTACCAGCCGGAATCCTTTTTCCGCTTGAAGCTGGGATAGAATCTCTTTTGTTCCATCCGTGCTGCCATCTTCGGCTACTACTAATTCGGCTGGTCCAGAAAAATTATTAAGAACTTTTTCGTAAACTTCAGTGATGACTTTTTGGATAGACTTAGCTTCGTTATATACTGGCAGAATTACGGATAATTCATATTGTTGGTCCATTAATCTTTCTTTAGGCCAACTATTATTTAATTCTTCTGTTTTAATTTAGATATTAAGTCTTTGTTTAATTCTTCTGCTAATCGCTGGCTGTTTTCAGCCACTTTATCCGTATTCATATACTCAAATTCAGCAAATCTTCCGCAGCAGGAAATATCTTTTCCTTTAAGATAATTAAGCACCTTGTCGGCATTTTTTCTATGGTCTAAATCATAGATTACATAAGCATATTTAAATGTTTTAAGATCCATCTGTACTAAATCCTTCTTATCAATAAATCCTATTTTGTGCAGATCATCCACTATCCTGGATTTTATCTCTTCCGGACTTAAATAGGCCAAATGGCTCTCCGGCCGGAAAGTAATTTCCATCATTAAGGCTGAGCCTTGTTTGGGAACATAATTTTCTCCTAAAAAATTAAGCTTGCATACTCGGTGGAAAATTATATCCTGATCCGGGACGTTGATGGCAAAATTATCTCCTAGATTATCTTTTTTAAAAATACATACTGCAATATGGATGGAATTATATTTCAATTTCTCTACCGTTGCTTTTACAGAAGCAAATTCTAAATCCTGGTCTAATCTAAGAACTTTAAACAGTTCCTCCAGGGGCATGCAGTTGACTAGTCTTGGGGCTTTAAATGCTCCTTTATCACTTTCCACCACCCAGTATCCGCCGTCTTTGGTTATGCTAGTTATTTTCAATCCTGTAACTATCTGCGACTTGGATGCAGCCAATTTTTCATACGCTTTAATTAAACTTTTCACTCCGCCTTCACTGGGGTAATGAAAATATAACTGGTGGGTATAACCTTCGGTTTCTACACCTTTAGCGGACTTAATTATATCTTCTTTAGGCGGCTTAGGTATTCGTTCTACCATCTGCAGGTCCATAAAAGCCGGATCATATTTCCAAATTTTTTCATTGTAAGGCTGAAGATAAAGCCGGGTAATTCCTTCTCCAAACGTTTTCAAAAAGAACTGCAGCATATTTTTAGGGTCATAATTTTCGTAGGGATTATCTAAGAATTCTTTCAAACAGTATTCTTTATCTGGTTCGCTTAAGGAAGCCAAATCATTTTCTAGGGGGTATTTAATAAATTTACCCTTAAGGAAAACCTTATTCATCCTTCTTAGTTTATTAGTTTTAATCAAAGAAGTATGAAAATTAAGTATCTGCTGATTTTTAGAGAATAGAATGTGCGGTCCAACGTCATAATAAACTCCGCTTAAATTAAAACTACGGCATAACCCTCCCGTTTCTTGTTCTTTTTCCAGGATGATACTATCGTCGTTAAGAAAATGGGCCAAAGACAGTCCTGCAATTCCCCCGCCTAGGATTATGGTGGTCATTACTAACTTTACCTCACCTGATCTTCATTCTGTCTAATTGATCCTAGTCTAACTTTAGGTGCTAGATCCTTGATACCAGCTTCCAGCGGATAATTGCATTTATACCCCAGTCGTTCTTTTATCTTGCTAATATCCGCGTCTTGGCTCCAAATATAATTTTTCACCGGGTTAGGGATATATTTAACTATTCCCGGTTTGCCTACAATTTTAGATATAGTATTAACTAACTGATTCAAAGAATATGACTCCCCGCTGCCGACGTTAAAAACTTCACCCATCAATTTCTGTTTAGATTCAATACCCAAAGTGATAGCTTGCACTATATCTTTTACGTAAGTAAAATCCCGGGTCTGATTACCGTCCCCATAAATAACTAATTCTTGTCCTTGCATAGTTTTCCACACAAATTGGGTGGCTAAATTAGAAAAATAACCTTTGCTTTCTTCATTTGGCCCATATACTGACATAAATCTGTAGCCGACAGTTTCCAATCCATATTCTTGGCTGAATATCTTAGCACAGAATTCATTTTCTAATTTGGTGGCGGCATACATGTTAGGCGGACTTAGTTTCATCTCTTCAGTTAGGGGGGGGTTATTATTGCCGTAAACCGAAGATGTGGAAGCATACAGCACCCGTTTGACTTTATTTTTTACTGCTGATCTAAGCATGGTCATGAATCCGCCCACATTTGTCTGTACTGCTTCTTTCACGTTATCCAATCGAAACATGGGTGAAGCGGAAGCCGCGGCTAAATTTACAATACAATCTACTCCTGTAGTTATAGATTCCACCAATTTTTCATTATTAATGCTGCCTTCAACGAATTTAATTTTATTCCAAACAAAGTTTAAATTATCTTTCCGGCCAAGAGACAGATCATCCAGGGCTACAACTTCATATCCTCGGGCGACCAATTCAGCAGCTAAATTGCTGCCAATGAATCCGGCCGCTCCGGTAATTAATATTTTCATTTTTTTATTCACTTTTTTAGATTCCATTATCCTATCCTCACTCTCAGCCCCGGCCTTGGTTAAATTACTTTCCTTTAAAAAATTCTCTACCGTTTTTTTAAGTCCAGCTTTAAGGTCGTGGTGAGGTTTCCATCCTAGTTGAGATTTTATTTTTGTATAGTATCCATATTCATATTTTTCTTCATCTGGACGGAATAAATTTGATTCTACTTTTACCTTAAGGGGATGATTTATAATTTCTCCGATTACTTCCACTATTTCGGCTGCACTGGTGCCGATCTGTGAACTAACATTATAAATTTCGGTTCCAGGTTTAGATTCGGTCTCTACTGCTAGCACTAAAGCATTAATTACATCCTCTACATAAGTATAATCCCGCTGGGAGGCAAGGTCTCCTAAAATAATTTCCGGAATCGAACCCTGCTCCAGTCCAGGTTTAAGTTGATTTAAAATTGTTGGCACCAAAAAATTATCTTTCTGTCCCGGCCCATAAACATTAAAAATTCTTAGAATTATCTGGGACTTATCTTTTGAGGTATAAAAGTCGATCAGTTTTTCGGCAATTAATTTTGATTTTCCGAGTATGTTTAAAGGGGCGGTGGGATGATTTTCCGTAATGGGGAGCGATTCAATCTTACCATAAACTTTTCCGGTAGAAGCATAAATAAATTTTTTAGTAGTTGGAGAATTATGGAATGCCTCCAGCAAATTTTTAGTTCCTTGAAAATTTATCCTTAAAGATTCATTTTTATTATCTGCAATATCTTTATGGGCGGTAAGTGCTGCCAAGTGCACCACTACTTCTGCTTCGGCCACTTGAGCTTCCACTTTGACTTTATCCAACACATCTGCTAAAATATATTTTATTCCTTCTACCTTAGTCTGTTCCTGTTTTCCAATTCCGACTATATTGTGTCCGCGGGTAAGTAGCTGCTGGGCTAATGCAGATCCTATAAACCCATTAACTCCGGTGATTAGTACTTTCATGTTTGCTTTTCACCCTGGCTTATTTTTTCCTGCCCATTTTTTCCGGCCATTTCTTTTAATCCCGGAGTTGAATTTTCATTCATCTTAACCCCTAGTTCTTTCTCCGCCTTATCTGGGTTAACAAAATGATGCCGGCCTAAATGAGCTAGAGCATTTAAATATCTTAAATGGATGTTAAACTGGCCTGATAAGTAATCCATTTTTTCCGTAATCCGGGAGCAGACCGTAGGTATAGTTAATAAATTAGGTTCTACTTTTAATCCCTGAGACAGGGCCTTATAAAATTCCAGAGTAGTCAACGGCTGCTTATCTGCCGCCAGATAAATTTGTCCGTTCCTTCCCTTATTCTCTGCGGCCAGCATAATTTCAATTACTTTATTCAGGCTGACATAGCTTCTTAAATAGCCTCCTTTATTGCTGGATCTGACCAGCGGAACAATTTTATTATTTTTTAGCAGTTCCATCAACTCTCTTAAATTGTTGGATGCCGGATGGCCGTAGAACACCGCTGGAGCAATGATTACAACTTTAGTCCCCTTATCAGAATTCTTAATTAGCAATTCATCTCCCTGAATTTTACTTTTAGTATAATGGCTGGAATATTTCAAGGGCGACAGTTCAGTTAATGGGGTTGACAAATCCGCATTTGTTCCATAGATGGTGGAGCTGCTGATGTGGATAAAATTTTTAACTCCAGCCTTAATCGCCGCCTGCAATAAGTTAACTGCTCCATCCCGGTTGACTCGATAAATTTCGTCTGTTTTTTTAGGATGCTGTATTCCGGCGCAGTTAAATAGGGTTTCAATCCCAGTCAAATTAACCGCTAATTCTTCCACCGGAGAAAGGATATCCATAAAGGCGATTGTAACTTCTTTAGCCGGGAATATTGGGGAAATATTTTTTTTAAATGAGGGATGAACAAGGCAGGTGACTTCCCGTCCTTGTTGCAGCAAGGCTTCCACTAATTTTGTGCCTAAAAATCCAGGTGCTCCAGCTACGGCCACTTTAGAAGGGTGGTCCTGGTTTTTATTTTGTTTATTCAAGTTACATTCGGTTTCCATTTTTTCAGCTAGTTTTGATTCTATTTATCCTTATTTGGGTCTATTTGTCCCTTATTAATCCTTTATGATATTTTATTTATTCTTAACCAGCACTATCTTTCGCTGCAGGGCAAAAAAATTAGGCGCCAACTCAATTAAAAGATTATCTATCCGCTCTATAATTTTTAACATCGACTCTGGCAGGTTTATAGTTTTAGCTTTATTGGTTACTCCTCCAGACAGTGGAAAAAGCATAAATTCGGAAGGATTGTCCAGTACAATCTGAAAAAAAGGCATCTTGTGGTGGAATTTATTCTTATCATCAAACAATAAATTTGGGACGGCATTATTGCCCTGCCAGGGATCTTTTACTGGTTTACAGGGTGATTGCTCATCAAAGGGATCGACCCGGTACGACCATCCTTCGGTCCTTAATATCCAAGTCATCAATTTGCACATTGTTGAAAAATTAACTTCTTGGATTATTAGTCTGCCTTTTGGCTTAAGGATCCGGCGCACTTCCTTTAAAAATTTGGCAGGATAAGACAGGTGGTGGATCATGTTACTGCAGATGACTGCATCATAGGTGCCGTCCTCTAATTTTATGTTTTCGGCATCAACTACTTGGTCTACCCATTCCTGTTTATCTAAATCGGTTAAAATTATTTTGGCATCTGGGCGTAGAAAATCTTTTGATACTCCAATTCCGCAGCCTAATTCTAAGACTTTATCTCCAGGATTAATAAACCGGTTCATCCACATATATCTATTTTTTAACAAGTAAATAAGGTTAGGAGGTTTTTGATGATAATAATAATTTCGGGAAGAGACTACATCCCCTACATTTTTTAACCGGCTGGTATTGGGTTTAGGGTAATATTCTTCTCCCCAGGATTTAGATTTCATTTGTTTACCTTTACTGAAGTTTGGACTTACTGTTTTTTTGTATCTCTTTCCGGTCTCACCTTATTATCCTCAATTTTTTGATACTGCTGGGCAAACAACTTACTTACCATCAACGGAAACACTCCCGACCCCAGGGCAAATAATTTTGATTTTAAGGAAGTATGGTAAATATATTTATTATTTTCAATGGCCGCAATTATTTTCTGGGCAACGTTATCCGGATCAGCTTCATTTAAATCTTCAAAAGGCAGCATCAATGTTTCCTTGGATCCAAGGACATGTTCTTTAAATTTAGTTTTGGTACGATCCACAAAAATAGAGTAGACTTTAATATTATTTTTATCTTCTTCAATCCTTAACGCTTCGGAAAGCCGGTCTAAGGACGATTTGCTGGCGGCATAAATTCCATGATTAAATGAGCTATGTTTGGATATGGCGGAAGAGATGTTAACTATTCCACCGCTCTTTCTGGTTCGCATTCCGGGAAGAACCTGTTGAACGCATTTCAATGGTCCAAAAAAATTAGTTTGAAACATTATTTTAGCTGCATCCTCCTTGGTATCAGCAATCTGATCAAAATATCCTACCGCAGCATTGTTTATCAGCAAGTCAATCTGCGAATATTTTTTTAATATTTTGGCAAAAGTTTCTCTGATGGATTCATCCGAGGTTAGGTCCAGGGGGAAAGCTTCGGCTAGATAATTTTTATGGATGAGATCAAATTCCATCAATTTTATTTTATCTACTGATCTAGCAAGTAGGATTATTCTGGCTCCCTGCTGGGCCATTTCTTGGGCTAATGATTTTCCAATACCTTCTGATGCTCCAGTGATTACTACTGTTTTACCTTTAATTGGATCCATGGTTTAAATTTCTTTTTTTTAAATCTGTTTTTAATTTTTAAAATGTTTATTTTAGGAACTAATAATACCCTTTATCAATAAAATCCCGCCAGTAATTTAGAATAGAGTGCATAGTCTCTTGGAAACCGATAGTCTGTTTCCATCCGGTTAACTGTTCAAATTTAGTAAACTTTCCCGTAAAATTTCTTAATTCCGTCGGCCTTACCCTGGCCTGGTCAACTACATAACTAATTTTATCTTTCATTGGTGACAAGCTAATCAGCATTTTTAAACATTCTTCTATGGTATAAATTTGCTGCGACCCGATAAGATATAATTCTCCGGGAATGCCTTTTTCCATAGCTAAAAAATAAGCTCTAACTGTATCTCGGATGTCCGTAAAATTACGCCGGGCTTCTAGATTTCCAACTTTGATGACTGGTTCTTGTAATCCCCGTTCTATTCGGGCAATTTGATATCCAAATGAGGCCAAAGCGCCATGGACGTCTCGTCTGGGTCCTTCATGATTAAACGCTCTGGTCCTTACAATTGGTATTCCATAGGAGGCAAAATAAGTCTGGCATACGGCATCCTGAGCTACTTTGCTGGCTGCATATGGATTGATGGGGTTTAATCTGGTTTCTTCAGTAATGGGGTGCAGTTCTAAGGGCACATCTCCATATTCTTCCGGAGTACACGAAACTAGAACTCTGGACTTTAAATTTAAACTGCGCATGGCTTCAAAGAGATTTATAGTTCCAATGGCATTTATCTGCATATAGGCTGCCGGCATGTTCCAGCTGGGGGTAACCCAACTCATGGCTCCAAAATGATAAATATAATCTGGTTTGACTTGACGTAATACTTCCACCAAGCTATTTTGATCAATTAGATCTGCATCTAACAAGCTAATTTTATCGAGTATATGGCGAATATTACGCAGACTGGAATTAGGCCGTTTCAGGCCATATATTTTATAATCAGTGTTTTCTAACAGATAGTCGGCAATATGGCTTCCCGCAAATCCAGTTATTCCGGTTATCAATACTTTTTTCATCTTCTCTAAAGCTAAGTGGTTATTATTTAAATTTTATCTAACAAGGGGAAAGTGGGGATTTTTAACTCAACCTACCTCGAACTTACACAACCTTTAAATTTAATTCTAGTCTAAATTCACCCCATGAAATCCAAAACTCTATTCTACCTTATAATCACGGTAATAGTGGCTTTATCCATCTTAGCCCGATTTTATGATCTATCAATGGATCCCTTCCCTTATGACGATTATGGTATGGGGTATGTAGATGAGGGGGGTTATACTTTCAATGCTCGAAATAAAGCTTTATTTGACGATTGGTTTTTGGAAGGAAGCTTGTGGAATTCCATTTATATTTCCCCTATCTTTACTTATCTGGAATATGCTTCCTTGCACACCTTTGGGGTTAACACCCAGTCTATGCGTTTGGTCCCGGCGGTGTTGGGTATTTTGTCCATTTTCATTGCCAGTTATTTTCTGATGCGGAAGAATTTTCAAGCAGGGATGATCTATTTAGCTTTCTTAAGCATTAATCTCCTGCTCATTGTTTACAGCCGGGTGGCTACCTTGCAATCACTGGAACTATTTTTTATTTTAGCTATGATTGGATTAATTATCAATGATACTAACTGGTCTTGGTTAGGGGTAGGGCTGTTGATACCTTGTTTAATATTTACCAAGTTAACTTCGTTTTTTTTTATTCTTGCTATACCTTTAAGTTTAATTCTCTATTATTGGATGTGCCGGAAAATAAATCAGTTACAGTCGAAGGATTACCTTAAAAGATTGGGATTCTTAATCCTAGGCGGAGTTATTTCCTTATCCGGCTGGCTGATATGGCTGTCTAATAATTTTGGCGGCTGGCTGGTAATGAACCAGATGATGGCCCATAAATTATATTTGAATTTTTTCAAAGTAGCGGCAGTAATAACTCACCTGCTGCATTTTTCCTACCTTAATTTAATCTTAATTATTTTGTCAATTGGATTAGTTGTCTATTTTTTAATAACTTTATTCAAGCAAAGAACGATTCATTATCTAGATTTGTTTCTGTTGTGCTGTCTGGGATTATTCTTGCTGCAAACATTGGCCATTGATTTCTTCCTGCGCCGCTGGGTGTTAATTATTCCCGTAGTTGCCTTACTTGCTGTCCGGGCGGTATTAAGTTTAGGTCGGGTTAATTTTTCTTATGCGGGCAAGGAAATTAAGTTAAGTCGAACAGTTTTAATTTCTTTAATATTAGTAGTTTATCTAGCGGCTAACTTTATTCCTATACTCTTATTCTTTAATAAAAATATCACTACTCCGGAAGAAACTCATACCATTGTTAGAACGTCCCAGGAATTAGGAGAGATTATCCCGGAGGGAGAGAAAGTTTTTGGCACCATGGCCATCGCTTTAGGCTATGAAAATAAAATTCGGCCTTACTACATTTATTGGAAAAGCGCTTTAATTGATGCTGAAGAACTTTTTTATCCCTATTTTAAGGAGAATATAAATTATGCTGTCCTAAACTTTGACTTATTTTTGGCTGAAGATTTAGCGGAATTGGAAATTGATCTGGACCAATCTCCAATTTACAAGGATATACAGGATAATTTTGAAATTGTGGAAACATTAACGGGCAAGGATTGGATTGATAACAGCATCTCTCTGCCAATTTATATTTATGAGCGGAGGTAAGGGTTAGAATAATTTCAATCTATCATCATCCTTCTAAAAAATTTCTCAATAGCCGTAAAATCATCTATCAAGAAATCCGGATTGGCCTTTTCCATAATTTCTTTTCTTTGACGATAACTATCTCCTCCCGGTGAACTATCCGCTTCATTTGAATTTTTAATCACTGCTACGCTGATACATCCGTTGCTTGTAGCTGCTTCCACATCTGTCGGGGTGTCGCCCAAAACATAAATTTTTGCTTCATCGTGAACGGAGTAATTTTCTCTAAACTTTTTGATTGCCGCAGCCACAATATCCTTTCTTTGAGTAGTGTTATCAGCATAACTGTTAATGTTGGGGTCAAAAAATTGATTTAAATTTGCGGCTCGAATAATAGCTTCACCCGATTGTTTAATATTGCCCGTGACAATTCCTCTAGGTATATCTAAATAGCGGATCATTTCCAAAAATCTAATTACTCCCGGCAATACAACAGTTTCATCTCCGGATGCAGTTTTAATACCTTTTTCTAACTGTTGGGCATAAATTGAAAATACTTTATCTAACCCGGCTTGGATAACTTCTTCCGCCACTCCCAATTTTCTAACTGGGATGGCCACTACTTCCCGGGCCGGCAAGCCATAATTCTGCTCAATTTCTGAAGCAGAAATGTTTATTCCGTAAATATGTTTGATTGCCGCTTGGTACGCTGGAGTGTGATATTTATAGACGTTGACTAAAGTTCCATCAATATCCCACAAGGTTAAGATATCTTTCATTATTTACCTATATCATTAATGTACCTATTAAGTCTGGACCTTTAGCATCGATAGATGCACTCAATATTATTGGCTCTATTTTTAAGGAAACAAAGTTCGATCAATCAATTCGCACCACGCATGAATAACGGTGATATGCGACTCTTGTATTCGGGAGGTTCTAGCTGAAGGGATGACTATGTTGGCATCCAAATTTAATCCGTTAGCCTTGCCACCGCCTTTACCGTTTAAACAGATGGTTTTAATACCTTTCCTGCCGGCTTCTTCAAATGCCCTTAAGACATTCGCCGAATTGCCGGAAGTGGTAATTCCTACCAGAACATCGCCTTCATTTCCTAAGGCTTGCACTTTCCGGGAAAAAACGGTCTCATAACCAAAATCGTTGGCCCAAGCAGTTATCTTGGAGGAATTGGTAGTTAAGGCGATAGCTGGAAGTCCGGGGCGTTCTTTTTCATAAGTCATTACTAATTCTCCGGCAAAATGCTGGGCATCAGCGGCTGAGCCTCCGTTCCCACAGATGAGTAATTTTTTCCCATTCTTAAGCGCAGTTATCATTATCTTGGCGGCTTTCTCCAATTCGTCTAAATTTTGGTTGATAACCGCTTCTTTGGCTCGAATAGACTCTAAAATATTCTGCTTGATTATTTCTTGCATTGACATCACCTGGTTTTTTAACTTTAAATTTTACTTAGTCTTAAAAAAGGGTATGGATTTTAGTTCTGGACTAGGGGTTAGGATATTTTGGCTGCTTCGTTTTTTGTCTGAAGATGTCAGCTATGCTGTCATAAGGAATATTTTTGTTAGATAGAGATTGAAATAGTAATTCTTTGAATTTATCGCTCCAGTCATCACGCAAACCATCCCTTACCTGATGATATGCGGTTATACAGCCCATCATAAAACCAGCAGAAAGGACATTTTCTAAATTTTTATTGGTAGGATCGTTAAATTCATAATTACCCCCATTATTATGATAACCTCTGAAATAAGCTTCAAGTGCTTTCTCGAAGGTATTTTCATCAAAATAATTAAATAAATGTAATTTGTGGTGATAAACATCTAACACTGGAGGACCAGCTTGACAATGCTCCAAGTCAAAATATCCACTAGGTTTTCCATCCATATCCACTAAAAAATTGTTAGGATGGAGATCAGAGAATATAAATAATACGTCAGTTGGTAATATTAATGAGTTTACACTAGACCAAAAATAGTTTTGTATACTCTTAAGTTCTTTTTTGGTTAAAGCTTTTTTTTCTTCAGCCCTGACCAGTTTAAATTTCAATATCTGCTGCAATCGTTTTTCGAATGAAGTTATTCCTTTTGGTTTGATACCTTCCGGGGTAATATTACCATAGGATGAAAATTTTAGTCTTTGAGTTTCAGCTTCATCTGCTCCTAAATGTTCTAATGATTTAAGGAAGGGCGTAATCTTAAAATCATTCTCCTTAACATACTCACACCACACCTTTCCCGGCATTTTTTGTTGAACAATAAACCTCTTTCCTTCCGCTTGGTGGATTAAACTTAAAGGGGACGGCAATCCTGCCTTTCTCAACAAATCAGCAGTATAACCTTCTCTTTCCAAGGAAAGCTCGCTGTTGAAAGAAAAATCTTTTCTAACACCATCTTTAGATAATCTAGAATTATTTTCAAATTTAGCAATAATTTTTTCTCCCCCGGAAAGAGAAACATCAAAAACAAAGTGCCCTAATCCTTCCCTGATTCTAGATATTGATTGAACACGATAATTGACTGATTCTAATAGTCTATGTGCATCTTCAACGGCTAAATCTCCCATATTTTAGTTATCCCCTAATACTTAATAAACTGGATGGAACAATCCTATTGAGATTACCTATTCTTCCATTAAATTTATTAATTAAAATCTTTCTAATTTAATTCATGAAAGATAAACCCATAATAATTTCCCTCATCCTCGCCCGCGGCGGTTCCAAGGGCGTTCCGAGAAAAAACCTCCGCTTATTAGCCGGCAAGCCGTTAATTTATTATGCTATTAACCCTAGTCTGCAATCTAAATACATTCAGCATACTTTTCTTTCCACTGAAGATGAAGAAATTGCTGCTGTAGCTAGACAATTAGGTGCAGAGGTTATTCCCCGTCCGATGGAATTAGCACAGGACGATACTCCCGATTTGCCAGTTTTACAGCATGCCCTAAATTATCTGGAAACTAAGAAGAATATTTTCCCGGACTTGATTGTTTTTTTACGCCCTACTCAGCCTTTAAGAACCGTGGAGACTATTGATCAAGCAATTAGTACTCTGCTGGAAACCAATGTGGAGAGTGTGCATACCGTCCACGAAGCTAAAGAACATCCTTACTGGATGAATAAGATTGATGATAACGGCAGCTTGATCGATTTCTTTCCGGGCGGGTGGAATTATACTCGCAGACAGGATCTGCCTAAAGTGTACAAATCTAACGGGTTAGTGGATGTAATGACTAGGGATTTATTGATGGTCAAGGGCAAGAAAAGAGGGGATACCCAGAAAGCAGTTATAACTGAAACTAAACTGGGGGTGGACATTGATACGGAGTTTGATTTATTGGTGGCGGAGGAGATGGTGAAGGGGGTTAATAATAGAGAAGTTTGAAAAATAGTAATTTTGGCAAATATATCGTTTGTTTAATGCCAAAATTACGTTTATTTCAAATTCTCTTTAGAAGTTTGCGGATAAATAATTTAATTATGCAAACTTCTCAATACTAAGATTTAGTTATGCACACAGCAATATTCCTGGATCGGGACGGAGTGATAAATGAAGAAAAGCACCTGTTGCATAAAAAAGATGATTTGGTGCTTCTTCCGGGAGTAGCCGAAGCTATAAAACTATTGAATGATCATAACTTTAAAGTAATTGTTATTACTAATCAACCCGTAGTTGCTAGAGGATTGGCAACTGAAGAGGATATAACTGAAATTCACTCCCATATGTTAGAGTTGTTAAAAGTAAAAGGAGCAAAAATTGATAAAATTTATTTTTGTCCCCATCACCCTACTGCGGGAGAAAATAGTTTATACACCCAAGAATGCGGCTGCCGAAAACCTAAGCCGGGAATGATTTTACAGGCGGCAAGAGAATTTGGCTCCATGTCTCTAACTGAATGTTATATGGTTGGAGATAAAATCAGTGATGTTAAGGCTGGACATTCGGCTGGTTGCAAAACAATCTTGGTTTCAACCGGATACGGCGGAGGCGATGGATGGGATGATGCAGTACCTGATTATAAAACTGATAATTTATTAACTGCTGTTAAGGAAATTATTTTAAAAAAGGCTTAGATAAATGAAATTATTCATCCATGCCGGCGGAAAGGGAACTCGGCTGTACCCCCTAACTAAAAATATACCTAAACCCTTAGTTCCCGTCTGCGGAAAACCGGTGCTGCATCATTTGATTGATTGGGCCAAGAGTACTCAAGTAATAAGTTCAATAGTCCTGCTCAACGGTCATCTGGCTGAAAAGATAGTTGATAATCTAGGCGATGGGTCCAATTTTGGTATAAATGTTGTCCATTCCAATGAACCTTCCGCCTTAGGCAGCGGCGGTGCAATAAAGTTCGCTAATCAGCATATTAATGGAACATTTGTGTGTCTATCAGGCGATCATCTCTGCGAAGTAGATCTAAGGAAAATGTTAGATTTCCATCGTAAGAATAATGCTGATATAACAGTATTAGTGCATAAATCATCCCACCCCTGTGATTCAGATATTCTTAAAGTTAACACTAATCAGGAAGTTATCCAATTTATTTCCAAGCATGATGACCATACCAATTCTGGAGATTTATCTAACTCTGGGTTGTGCATAATAGAGCCTAAGGTCCTTGATTTGATCGGTTCGGAGATGGTCTTTAATTTTGAAACTTATCTTTACCCTAAGATAATATCTTCCGGGATGAGGATGATGGGGTATTATACTGAAGAATTTATGTCAGATATGGGCACTCCCGAACGGCTGCAAAAGTGCGAAAATTATTTGCGGAATAAAAAAACATAAATTTTATAAACGTATACCCTCAGAACAAAAAACATTATCCCAACTTCATTTTTTAACTGGGTTTGATACCCCGCAGCTCTGCTGCGATTGGGATTTTTCATTTGGAGGTATAAACATGACCACTATTTACTTTTTTGCAGGAACGCCTAGTGCAGGCAAGAGTACCGCTCGACGGGGGTTAGAAGAAAGATTTGGCCTGCCCGCGGTGCTAACGAGGGATAATGCCGAAAGCATTCGATTGTTAGATCCAAGTAAAGTTTCTTATGAGGAATCAATAACCGCCACTACAGTCAAGAAGGCCATTCCGGCCGTTTTTAACGACAATCCACACTACCACTTGCCTTTCCTCACTATTGATAAAGACCTATTACAGGATGAAATGGCTCATGAAGGAGTGAATTGGGGTCGAATTGCTAATCATCCCTTAAGTGGGGACGGAGTTTGGAAAGCCTACGATCTTCTCCATCGGTCCGGAAATTATGCCCTAAGAGCAGGGGTAAGTGTGATCATGGACTGTCCCCATGTTACTCATTTTACTGGTGGAAGAAGGTCTAAAATTATTCATGCCATTACTGAAGGAACCAATGTTAATGTTGAAGTATTTGGTTTTTATGCTCCCGGTGAAGTTATTTATGATCGGATGGTTGCCCGAGGAACAACTGTTGAAGGAGAGAGAGATTTTGATAAAACTTCGTCTGTGAAAAAATGGTATGAGTTTGTAAAGAAAGAAATAACTCCACTTAGAGAAGGCGGTGAGTTTGGATATTTTTTTGGTGACAAATATACTCCGATCGATACGAGCCTCTTTTCTGCAGATGAAGTCCTGGAAATAGTATCCAGTAAGCTAAGATTAAAATAATTTTATTACTCGCTGAGATTATGTTTTTTTTGTTATTTTAAGAATTTAAGAAAAAATTTTAAAGAGAAGTTTGAAAAATAGTAATTTTGGCAAATATATCATTTGTTTAATGCCAAAATTATGTTTATTTCAAATTCTCTTTAGAAGTTTGCGGATAAATAATTTAATTATGCAAACTTCTCGGCTTAGTTGCAAGTTCCATCAACAGCACCTCACAAGCATATTATGGGTAAAACATTTCGCATAAAAATGTCTGGCTTGTTGCCAGACGGTAAGACCACGCAATGTTTCTCCCATTCCTCTTTTAAGCATACTATTTGCC
>DATDWB010000036.1:0-2446 GCA_035289845.1 Candidatus Nanoarchaeia archaeon
CCATTACCGCCATAGCCGGGATATATTCCATGATTTGCCTAACACCCCCATAAATTGAGGTGCCGGGATAAGATACTCTTAGAATTGGGATTAATAACCATAGAAGTAGTAACAAGGGTAAATGTTTTCGTTTGAAAATTAAATCATAGACTGAACCAATCATTCCGACAATGGTTAAAGTTAAAACCGGAATGGGTGTGGTATAGATAATCCAAAGGAAAGGATAAGTATTCCAACCTTTAACAATATAATCTACCAGCTCAGGCGGGGTCCCGGTTCCTATTTGCTTATAATATGTCAGAATTTTTAGGAAATTGTTGATGGGATCTGGCCAAAGAAATGGCCAAAGGATATAGAATGTTAATGATGCAACTATTGGATATAAAATAAGACTGACTAGGATATGGGCCGGGATTAATTTTCTAAGGCTGGAAAAACCTCTTATCTTCTTTCTGTTATCAGAAAAAAGTTTAACAAGATAGACCAAAAGCCAGGGTAATATAATAATCGGTAGAAATACTACATTAAATTTAATGCTCATACTTATGCCAAATAAAACTGCCGAGACAATAATTAGCTTCCAATTATTTTTAATTATTCCAAAATAAAAAAAGATAAGCGTCAGGCCAAAGAATGCAGACAATGGTGGATCCTTAATGTTAAAGTGGGACTCACCCAAAAAAAGTGGGTAAGATGCTAATGCAATGCCAGCAACTACTGCCGGAAAACTGCCAAAAGAAAGGTATACAAAGATAGAAACTGCCAGAACAATTGCAAAACTAGCTAGTACCTCAAACAAATGATAGCTTTCTACATCAGTAATAATATGTAGATGTTGATAAAAAATCTTATTAGTCAAGGCAGCTAATATTCCCCCCAGTGGTGGATGACCATCTTCCATCTTTATAAAATCGTTAAACGTATAATTATCATGCTGATAGTAGCCCCTCCAGACTTGATCTCTTGGAACGTTTTTCAGAACAGCTTCTTCATAAGTAATGTTGCCCTGGTAAGCTGTCGTGTCTGCTGTACCAGGGGGGGAGACATCACAATTTTTTTTTGTTGGACAATCCGGAATCAATTTTGGATATGGCGGTAGCGATTTATAATCCTTTTCACCGGTCAGAAAATAATGTAGGTAAGCTTGGCCCCTCATAAAATGAATCGGCTCATCCCAATTCATGCCGTAATGCGGCAGCGTCCAAACACCAACAACTAAAAAGATAACTGAAGGGAGTATCGCTAAGGATAGCTTGCTCCTAAGGATTTTGAATATTAAATTGATCATGCTCAGATATTATACATGAAGCAAATAATATATTAAGTGGTAATTTTAAGCAGTATCCCAGCTGCATCATCATGTTTTTTTGCTCTGGGGAATTTCATAAACTCAGGATCTTCATTTTTTAACTTTGTCACTTCTCTATATAAACCATCTAAACCTTCAGATTCCATAAATTGCATCATTCTTTTCCAATCTGGTGTTAAAGTAAAATCTTCAGTGGGTAGATACATTCCATCTGATAAAACAGCGATACTTCTAACTCCACTAAGTGGGATTGTTATTGACCGTAGATATTTTGAGAAACCCTTTTTCCCATTGACTGCGCCACTACCTTTATCATCTGTTTCATTTTCAAAAAGTCTTGATTTAATAAAAAGTTGGCCGACTTCTTCATCTTCCAAAGCTGCTTTATAGCTTATCCGTTTTTCTCTTGATAACCTTTCAGCAACTGCAAAAGCTAAATTATCAAAGTGTGGCATTTCAAAAGGAATAGCCAGTCTAATGCGATCGCCATCGTCAACTAAAACTGCGCTGTCACCCACTTGGGCAATTTTGGCGGTTTGGCTTTTTTTATCTATCAGTATAATTGAAACACCTGAGGCAGTAGGTAGTTCCATAGCAGATGCTTCCTCTGGGTCAACTCCCCGCGCTAGCAATAAATCCTTAACATAATCATTGGCATTTGTAAGAAGTTCCGCCGCCGAATTAGATTTCCCAAATTCTTTCTCAAGATAAGCGGTAACAGCCCCTGAAACAAACAAACCGCTAAATTTTTCCGTGCCACTAACTGTGGTAAAACTTGACAGCGCAGAACCGCCATCTGCAACTGCTGCCAGAATATATTGGCCGTTTTCTTTTAACAAAAAAGTATCTTCATTTTGGCGGACAACACTTTCAGCTTGTACTTCCAGAAGAGTAGAAATAGAAAATTGTCTGAGCCGATCCTTGACCTCTTTTGATTCTATATCAGTCATCTATATAATCTCCTACTGTCCAGTCGGCAATTTGGCTCATGAATTGAACTATTTCTGAATGTTTATCCGATTTACGAAATCTTTCATACGCCTCCTCATTTTTGAATAATCCATTTTCAATAACAATTATACCTTTTCGAGTATCAATCGACCTGGCTATTCGCCACTCAAGTATTTCTTCATTCCC
>DATDWB010000037.1:0-11186 GCA_035289845.1 Candidatus Nanoarchaeia archaeon
TTGAGCTAAAGCAATTTTTGAAGTTGAAACGCCATTCAAATATTGTTTAACTATCCAAACTCTTTTCTTAAAAGTTAGTTCATACATAGAGCCTCACCAAAGTGAGGCATTATAAGCGAACTAATAACGGGATAGTACAGAAAAAAAGTGTATGTGTTAGTAAGGAGAGATTAATTAACCGACAGAGCATCAAATAAACAAAATTTATAAATGGTGCTTCTCCCACACTCTTACAAATCTATAGAAGGTGGTTATTCATGACAATCGTTAAAATAAATTTACATAAAGTTCATGCCGAACGAGATGTGCGAGCTAAAGGGGGAACAGTTAACATTGTTAACAATGTTTCTATTCTAGATATTGAACCAATGAGTTTTGCTGTAGATGGTAAACAGGGGTTGAAATTTACTTTTGCTTTCAATTGCAAATATGAACCTGATTTAGGCAAGATCGATGTGGAAGGACAAGTGTTGTATATTGATAATGAAGAAATAATTAAAGATATTCAACAAAAATGGACTAAGGAGAAAAAAGTTCAATTAGCCTTGATGGAAAAGATTGTTAATGCTGCCTTGCATAAAGGCAATATTCAAGCCATTAAAGTTAGTGAGGAAGTTAATCTTCCTAGTCCGCTGCCTCTGCCTAAGGTTAGGCAGCCGGGGTAAAGTTTATTAACTAGTTTGGTTTATTAAATTACTAAAAGGTTATTTATGAATTTATGAATAAAATCATTGCTGAAACTTTATTAGGTCTATTTTTCTTAGTAGCTATAGTAACAGTTATATTTAATACTAGTGCTTCCGCAACCGGCGGCGCAACGTGGACTCCGGTTCAAAGTTGTTCTAAAGATGATCTTTCTGATCTGTATACGCTGGGAACACTATCTAGTACATTATTAGATGGTACTCAACGTACAGATCCTGACCGTTGTTACAATGGTAAATTGATAGAATATTATTGTCAGAATGGCAATGAAGTTAAAAGAGAAACTATTACCTGTCCTAATGGCTGTCTTGATGGCGCATGTGTTAGTGTGTGCGGTGATGGAGTTATTGAAGGACACGAAGTGTGTGATGGTAATACCCCCGGATTTACCTGTAGTAGTACGTGTGATTTGATGGTGAAGGATCCGTTGCCAGCGGAGTCGTATTATTGGCAGAGTAAACTAATAACCGTTCAGGATGAAGATGGAAATGTACTTCCGAATGCTTTTGTCAGTATTTATGAACGTGAGAGTACTGATATTTATCCTTTTGAAGCTCATCCCAATACTAATCTATTGGCTAAAGGTAAAACAGATACGAATGGGCAATTTTTGATTAAAGGGGAATGGCTGCCATATGGAGTTTTAAATTTTTATGATATTGAAATAAGAAAGGAATGGTATCTTTCAAAGTCTATAGTAAATAGGAACAATAATCAATTTTCTGTACTTGACCCTGGTCCTTATAAATTAGAGCTGTTAATTGATTATCCTGAATCAATCAGCCCAGAAGTTGAAGAACAGCTTTATCCAGTCAACGTTAATATTGGGAGTTACTCTTACTTTTCACCATTTGAAGTTGCTGGTCGAGAAATTATCTTTCCGTATGTCCCGCATGTGCGAGAAGATCTTTTAGTGGGTGTAAATTCAGTTGATGTAAAGATGCATGTTGTGACAGCAAAGTTCCAGTATTATTCCCCGCAAGGGATGTCACCAATACAAGACTTTAATTTTGCCTTAGATGTTGTTAATGTGGATGTCGAATTAGATCGTCTAAATACTTTTCGCTACACGCTTCCGGAGGGCTTGTATTATCGTTATTTTGAATTTGTTCTTCATAAATTTGCAGGGATCGAGGAAACCTTTTATTATTTTCCCTACTCTATTGGTCTTGAAGTACCTCTAGCAGAAGCCTTAATGGTTGCCAATAATTATGATCCCATTGATGCAGCTGATCATACCTTCATTTCAATTCAAGGGGTATATCAACCATTCACCTACAACAATTTTGCTGAATTAATTTCTGGACATAATGATATTAATGAAGAAAGAATTAATCTTGTTTTCTTGAATGTTGATTTTGATCCTGCTTTGTTTAATAATCTTGCGAATTTTATGATTAATGATCCTGCTCTTGGTTTTTCTTCTCTAGAACCGTTTCAGGATAACTTAAATCTGTTTAATTTTTGGTATTATAATGCGGTATTAACTCCAAATGAAACCAGTTGGCCGTTTGCTCTTAGTCCTGTTTTTTATGGACAAGTTGATCTTACTCAGAGTCAAAAAAGTTATCTCAGTCATAACTTTAAGGGTAAAACAATTTGGTATGCTTTAATTAATGATGAAAACATCCCTGCAGAAATTCCCACTGTCGCTGGCAGTGGAAAATGTCAATTTAATAAAGGAGTCAGTTTTGGAATTAATGGTCCGCAGATTGAGGATTGTTTAAATAGCAATACTGAAGAAGTTTGTTTTGCTCAGTTTCAATTAAGCCGTGTTTTCAATCATGAATTGGGTCATGAATTAGGGTGGTTAGGGGAAGAATATAATGATCATGATTTATTGTTTAATGTTGATGATTATGCTTTAGGTAATTATCAGTCTCCTGATACTAAACGTGATTATAATCTTAATTACAGACCTAATACTCACTTCCCAGTGGGTTTTGATGTCGAATTATTTTGCCGACAGACAGCATTTGGTTTTATGGGTTATCCGTTTAGTACCGGCTATTCTAATGATTATATTTTCTGTGAAAATCCTGACCTCACTTTTTGTTCTGATGCATCCTGGGCTGATTTAGTCGGCGATGGTTGTGGTGCTGATGGTGTTGTGGATTGTACTCCAGTTGATCCGTTCTATTATCGAGAAGTAGGTTGTTATTCTGGCGGCGGTCAGGGGGGGAGTACAGATTTTCCGAACATAGTAAGACCAACAAAATTTTCCCTTATGTCTTATGGCTATCACTTCAGTGCTCTTGACAACTCTGACCAGCGTGTCTACGGCTTAGCAAATGAACGCTCCTTATGCCGAGCTATTAAAGAATATACTGGTTCAGTTGATGGTATCTGCACCGAAATTTGCGGCGATTGTTCTTAATAGTTTGATCTATTTCAATTATAACATTCCAACAATAAATTATATAAACTCCTTTTCTTTCTTTTCCCTAAAGAGGTGAATCGTTATGGTAAAAAAGAGTAATGGTGGGTCTAATTCAAATAATTCTTTACATCATAGCTTGTTGATTGCGATTGTAAGTATTGTGGCTGTAGCAGCCTTAGTCATTCTGGTAATGAGTGTTACAGGAAATCTGGCGGGAGAGGCGTTTAAAAGTGGAAAATTAGCTGCATCTCAGGTTTCAGTAAGCGGTCAAAAATGGGCTGAACAGTTAGTGATTAGCGGAGTACCGGTAGAAAAATTTGCGGTAAGTGGTAAAACCTTAGTTCTGCCCGTAGAATTCCAATCCTTGGGCGGGGTTCCTATTTTACGCCAGGATTATCTTAATCAATATGGCCCGGAAGCCTATTCAATAGTTCTTAAGGGCTGTACTGATAGTAGTTTAGTGTGTATTATTCTTAAGAAAGGAGAGTCAGTAACCACAACTGCCGGAACTGTTTCTTACCCCAATACTGGAAGTTCAATTTTGGTCGATGGCCAGCCTTTAGGCAATAATGGCCTGGTTTTGGCTTCAGGGGATGAGAAAGCTATGCTGGCGATAATTGAGCCCTCTTTCCAAACAGGTACCCAGAAGGCAGGAATAATTGAGCCGTCATTTAAGACTAATTGAGGGTTTTATTTGATTTTTTATTCTTAATTTTTACCCCTATTTTTTATCCATAATGTTTATAAATAAGGTTGTTAAATAATTTATAGATTCATAGTTCTAGCTATATGAGGATTAATTCATGGAAAAACCCAGCATAAAACTGAAAGTGATGGAAGCAGTCCAGGATGATGTTAATAAAGGAATTGTTAAAATCGATTCCTCGTTCATGAAACAGATTGCTGTAAATCCCGGTGATGTTGTGGAAATATTTGGCGAGCGGAAAACAGTAGCGGTGGTGGATAGAGCCTATCCTGGGGATATAGGTTTAAATATTGTTAGAATGGATGGAAATATTCGCAAGAATGCTCGAACTTCAATCGGAGATATGGTCTCCATTATCAAAGCGGAAGTCAAGCCAGCTAAGAAAGTGGTTATTGCCCCGGCCAATAAGGGGGTTATGATCAAAGCCTCTTCTAAATTATTTAAGCAAGGTTTGTTAGGAAAAGCAGTTTTTAAAGGGGATATTGTTTCTCTAGGAACTTCCCGCCGAAGGATTACTCCCCAAGGACGGGATGTAAACGATATTTTTTCCATGATGGAATCACAATTTGCCGGATTTGGGTTTGGTGATTTAAAATTCATAGTGGTGGATACCGATCCGCGTAAATTGCCAGTAGTGATAACTCAGGATACCGAAGTGGAATTTAATCCCCAGGCCGTGGAATTAAAAGACGAGGACGGGTTAAGTCTGGGAATTAATTATGAAGATATAGGCGGTTTAGGGGAAGAAATAACCAAAGTCAGAGAAATGATCGAGCTTCCGCTTAAACACCCGGAAATATTTGAACGACTGGGGATAGAGCCGCCTAAAGGAGTTCTGCTGCATGGTCCACCGGGTACGGGGAAGACTTTATTAGCCAAAGCGGTAGCTTCAGAAACTAATTCTCATTTTATTTTGATCAATGGTCCGGAAGTAATCTCAAAATTTTATGGTGAATCAGAGGCAAATCTGCGCAAGAAATTTGAAGAAGCAGAGAAAAATGCTCCTGCCATAATCTTCTTTGATGAAATTGATGCCATTGCCACCAAGCGGGAAGAGACCCGAGGGGATGTGGAAAAACGGGTGGTGGCCCAGCTTCTAGGGTTAATGGACGGATTGAAGAGCCGAGGTAAAGTAATAGTCATTGCGGCTACCAACATGCCTAATTTACTCGATCCGGCTTTACGCCGGCCGGGAAGGTTTGATCGGGAGATTGAGATAGGAGTCCCAGATAAGGACGGACGATTGGAAGTGTTGAAGATCCATACTAGGCATATGCCTTTGGATGGGACACTTTATGGAGATATTGTTGCTGAAAAAATAATTGAAGAGATTAATAAAAAAATATCTGCAGAAAATAAAAGTATAATCTTAATGGAAGAAAAATTAAAGCAGTTAGAAAAAAGAAAATCAGATGCAGACGAAAGTATGCTAATTAGCATAATTGAAAAAATTAGAGGTCTAAATAAAGAAATAGATTTAGCAAAATCTAAATTACTAGAAACTCAGAATCTTAGAGATAATCTTCTAAAACAAAGGAAGTTTATACTAAAATTAGCTGAGGCTTTGATTAATTTTGAAACAAAGAGATTTAGCCTTCTTCCCAATGATCCTAGTTATAAGATAACTGATAATAAATTAAGTGAAATGTATGGAGAATTAGAACAATTAAACCTATTAGAAGCAATTGTTGACTCCTCTAAAAGAGAAGGTGTAAAGAGAGACTTGGAGACTATGTCCAAAATCACCCACGGTTTTGTGGGTGCAGACTTAAATGCTTTAGCCAAAGAAGCAGCCATGATTGTATTAAGAAGAATTCTGCCTGATTTAAAGAAGGAAGGAATAGAGGAAGGCCAGCCCATCCCGGAAGACATTTTAAAAAAATTAATGGTCAATCAGAAAGATTTCCTGGAAGCGTTGAAATTTGTCCGCCCCAGCGCCATGCGGGAAGTGTTAGTAGAAACCCCGGAAGTGGGCTGGGATGATATTGGGGGATTAGGATTAATTAAAGAAAAACTCAAAGAGGCAGTAGAATGGCCGTTGAAAAAACCGGAAGTGTTTAAACGGATGGGAATTCGGCCGCCTAAAGGAATTTTGTTATATGGTCCACCGGGAACGGGCAAGACTCTGCTGGCCAAGGCGGTAGCTAAAGAAAGTGAAGCTAACTTTATTTTAATTAATGGACCCAGCTTATTAAGCAAATGGGTCGGTGAATCGGAGAAAGCGGTGCGGGAAATATTTCGTAAAGCCCGGCAGACTGCTCCCACAATCATGTTTTTTGATGAAATTGATGCGTTGGTTCCTCGAAGAAATTCGGGCAGTGATTCCAAAGTCAATGAACGGATTGTTAATCAGATGTTAACGGAAATGGATGGGTTGGAAAGTTTGAATGATGTGTTGATAATTGCGGCCACTAACCGTCCGGACATAGTTGATCCAGCTTTATTAAGGCAGGGAAGGATTGACCGGATAATTTATGTGGATATTCCAGATGAGGAAGCCCGAAAACAGATATTTAATATTTATCTGGAGAGGATGCCGCTGGTTAAAGAAGTAACGGCGGAGAAATTAGCTCAAGAGACGGAAGGTTATGTTGGATCAGATATTGAAGGAGTCTGCCGGGAAGCAGCTATGGCTGCGCTGAGGGAAGATATCAATATTAAAGAAGTAGCTTGGAAGCATTTCCAGCAATCTTTGCAGTCAGTCCGGCCTTCAGTGGATAAGGATACGGAAGAGGAATATCAAAAATTGGAAAATTATTTCACTACCGCTCGGGCTAAGCAAATTAAGGATGAGAAAGAAAATTATTTTGGGTGATTTTTTTAGTATTTTTTTCCAATTTCGTAGGTGAAAATTTTAAACTCGGAAAAGACCTAGCATAACTTATTTAAACTTACCTGGCCTAATTAAAAATTATGTCCTTAGATAAACTAGGTTTGAAGTGCGGAATTGAAGTTCATCAGCAATTAGAAGGCCGGAAACTGTTCTGTTCCTGTCCGACTAAATTAAGAGACGATGCCCCTAATTTTGAAATTAGACGCAAATTACGGGCTTCGGCCGGGGAAGAAGGCCGGGTGGACCTTGCAGCTAAAGAAGAGCAGGCTAAAAACATAACTTTTGTTTATCAAGGATATAAAGATACCACCTGCCTGGTGGAAACAGATTCTGAACCGCCGCATGAATTAGACCAAGAACATCTTTATACTTCTCTTCAACTTTGTAAATTGGTTAAGGCCAGCATCTCGCCGGTAATTCAAGTCATGCGGAAAACAGTGGTGGATGGATCCAACACTTCTGGATTTCAGCGTACAGCGCTAGTGGGGAGGAAAGGCAGCATTTCTACTTCAGAAGGAGAAGTGGGAATTGATAACATCTCTCTGGAAGAAGATTCCGGTAAAATAGTGGATAAGGATACGGCTAAAAATGCCGAAAAAATTTTTCGTTTGGATAGATTAGGCATACCTTTAATTGAAATTGGCACTTCAGCCGATATAAAAAGTTCGGAACAATGCCTGGAAACGGCTAAGAAACTGGGGTTATTACTGCGGTCCTTGCCAGCCACCAAACGGGGTTTAGGAACTATCCGCCAGGATATTAATGTTTCCATTAAAGGAGGGACCAGAGTAGAAATTAAAGGAGCACAAGAATTACGCCAACTTCCATTATTGGTAGAGTTGGAAGCCAAGCGGCAGGCCGAATTATTGAAGATTAAAGAAGAGCTCCAAGGTGTAAGATTAAATCAGTTGAGAATAATTAATTTAACTTCTTTATTCTCTGACAATGAATCTAAAGTAATTCAAAAAGCACTAGCTAAAGGAGGAAAAGTTTTAGGAATAAAATTACATTCCTTAGCTGGAATGGTCGGCCGGGAATTGCAGCCTAATTATCGAGTAGGCAGTGAATTCTCCGGCCGGGCTAAAATCAAGGCCGGAGTGGAAGGGATATTCCATTCGGATGAGCTGCCCAATTATGGCATTGCCGAGAAAGAAATCAAACTTATCCGTAAAAAATTAGAGTGCAGTCTGCGGGATGCATTTATTTTGGTGGCGGAAGAAGAGCAAAAAGGAGAGCGGGCGTTGCAGGCAGTATACGACCGAGCCCAAGAATTAATTACCGGAATTCCTAAGGAAGTTCGCCGAGCCAATCCCGACGGAACTACATCCTATTTACGAACCCTGCCCGGAGCAGCCCGGATGTATCCGGAAACCGACGTTCCTCTAATTTATCCCACCTGGGAAGAGAAACAGATTAAATTACCCGAATTATTGGAACAAAAAATTGACCGTTATCAGCAGCAGCTGGGATTAAGCAAAGATTTAGCAGAATTTGTAGCTAAATCGGATAAAAATAAATTATTTGAACAATTGACTGCTCAATACCCTCAATTAAAACCGGCCTTTATCGCTGAAACCTTAACTTCTACCCCGTTAGATATCAAACGGCAATATAATCTGGACGGGGAAAATCTGAGCGAGGAAAATTTCCGTGATTTGTTTAAGTATTTAGCAGAGGGTAAGATCCATAAAGATATTGTTCTAGATGTATTGATAGACTTGCTTAAAGGAACATTTAACTTAAACAAGTATGCTTCCCTGGGAACGGAACATATCCATCAGATTATTTTAGAGGTAATAAAGACCAATAAAGGGGCGCCTTTCCCGGCATTGATGGGTTTATGCATGAAACAGCTGGCGGGTAAGGCCTCCGGGCAGTTTATTGCTGAAGAATTGAAGCGGATTCTGGAACAGGGCCACAATTGATTGTAACTTTATAGTGATAAATTAACCGTAAAGTTTATAAATAGTTAAGCTAAATTAGGTGGTATGGCTAATAGAAATACTAGAAGAGGGACTAAGACTTATCATAGTGGTCCAATAGATGATATTATAGGTTGTGCTAGACTGTTTACTCCGAAAAATATTGTTCAAAATTATCCGGTAATGAAGGAAGGAGTTAAAAAAGGCGCTAAAGCAATGGGGGACGGGATTAAATATTTGGATTCCGTTAAACCCCAGTTTGACTTTAAAGTACATAATATTCTGGCGTTCTTAGGCGCAAATACGGCTTTATTTTATGAGGGTAATCAATTCATCCAAGACCAACATTGGAATGAGGCTCAAATTTCTGGGGCTTATCTAGCTCTAGGTATTCCGTTGTATGTTTTAAATAAGTGGATTTTGCCCGCTGTTTATAGGTACGAAAAAAACACTAATTTACAGAAGATTGCTGATGGGAAAGGATCGGGGGTTGTAGGATGGGGTAAGACCGCAGCCTTGTTAACTGCACTGTTATATTTTATGCCTAAAACAGTAGATATTATCTCAGCTGCTGGTTCTAATTCAGATGCTGGAAAGGATAAAGCAGAAGAAGTTTCATCTTCTCAATATGCTGAAGATCCAGCTCAGAATATTGGGGATAAGGTAGCAGTAACAGAAGATGATAAAATATTAATTGCGGGTTCATCCACCTTGAACAGCAAACATTATTTGGCTGAGCTTAAGAAGCTAGTTCCGGCAGATTATGTAGAAATTGCTGAGGATGGATTAAGTTCCGGAGAAATTAGAAAAAATTTGGAAACTGCTTTGGCCAGGAAATATTCAGCAGTTATAATTCAAGCGGGAGTTAATGATATTGCCGGAGGAGAAAGTGAGGACACAGTTATCAAAAACTTAAATTCGATGTATAACTCTGCGGCTGATAACGGAGCCAAAATTATAGCCTTAACCTTGCAGCCTTTTGCTGGATATAAAACTTGGGATAATGGCGATTTGGATAAAATAACTGCCGTGAATGATTATATTAAAAATCAAGTTAAAAGCGGCCGAGTCCAATGTGCAGCCGATTTTTATGGGGCTCTAGTTGATCCGGCTGAACCGGATAAAATTAAAGCGGAGTATACTAACGATAAACTGCATGCTAATAAATTAGGAGAAGAAAAATTAACTGAAATACTTAATGGATGTTTGAAAAAATGACCACTCCAGAAGATAAATATGGAATTGAAGCGGCGGTGAAAGGGGCCGTGGAAGGAGTTAGTGCAGTAGATAAACTTAAGTTGTATACTGATTTTGGGACTAATGTTCTGGGGCAGTATGTGCTATTGAATGCTGGTTATTTTCTGACCGTGGATGAATTAACCAGTAGTATTCCTGAAGGTGCATTAAGAAACGCAGCTCGAGCAGCGGCCGGATTATTAGTTATTCCTCTAAATACAATCTTGAGTAATACTACGGTAAAAGATGAAATTAAATATATTGCCGAAAGACATAATGCGGGTTTAGGTTCAGGAATAGTCGGCTGGGGCAAGACTTTATTGTTGGCTGGACTAGCTTATGTTGGAGTAAGTTTAGGTGGCGATCGGTTAAAACAAGTGGTAGGGATGGATTCAGACGAAGTGGAAGAGGTTAGATCGGTGAGGGTGGATGGAGGAGTGGAGGGAGATTATCCTACTGATTTTGATATTTATCCCCCTCATTCAGAAAAAGCAATTAAATTATTTGAACAGGCTGCTCCTTTAGCTGGAGTTCCAGTTGATTGGGCCAGCAAGAAAAGTTTACATTCTATCTTAGCTAAAGAATCGGGGGGAAAAGTAGGACTGCCAAATTATACCATTAGGATGGGGAAAAGGTATGGTTCTCTGGAAGGAGAAATGGCTAGCAAACATCCGGAAGTTTGGCCGATTATACATCAGTATATTCGGGATGAGGTCTTTATTGCAGAACTAATGAAGAATGATCACATTAAATCCATGAGTGGAAGAGATCCATCGGGGGCTACAGGTTTGGGGCAGCTTTTGGGAACCAATGCTGCTAAATATTATCCTTCGGGCAGAGCGGGCATTGGAAATCCACTGGAGGAAGCAGCGGGAATGTTAGCTTACATTAAGGCGGCTTACAAAGATCCGGAAACTGCTTTGGAATGTTATGGTAAAAAAAGACCGGCTAAATGTCCCTGGAAAAATTTTCAGGAGGGGTACTAAAATGTCACTAAAAAATAAAATCTTAGGTGCTTACCTAGCACTTAATGCCGCGTGTATCACTCCAATTAGAACTGCGGTTATCGATCAGAAGGCGGATACAACTTGGGTAATGGAAACAGATGAAGGGAAAGAATCAGAATATAATCCTTATGCTAAAAATAGACTGATATCAGACATTCGCAGAGCTCTTTGGATTTTTCCCCAAGATAAAATTTGTGATAAAGTGGTAGTTATTGAGGCTGAATATTCGCCGCTAGAAATCAGATCACAAGATTTTTCAGTTCATATTATCTGTGAGAATACTCGTAAAAATGAGTATAATGAACCGGCACCAAATTATACTTCTTTTGAATTTCTTGAAGGCACCATAAGGTGGAAAGAATGGCCTCCGTTGGAACATCCCGGAATTGAATTATAA
>DATDWB010000038.1:0-51371 GCA_035289845.1 Candidatus Nanoarchaeia archaeon
CCGATGCTGGGTCATAGTTCTGGCCTTTTACGATTTCTCTATGTTAAGCTTATATTCTCCTCAAATATCCTTTCTTTATGCAACTTAATTTGAGTAGTTTTAAGAAAAAAATAACGACCGAAGCCCGCATTGATGATACGATTGCTTCTGGAATCACCTTTAAAGGGTTGGAGAGTGTCTCCAATCTTCAGGAAATTTTGAGAGATATTCTCTCAAATTATGAGTTAGAGAGTGGCGTCTTTAAACTCATCAGTGAATATTGTGAAAGCTGTAAGAAAAAGTTAAAGCGAAAGGGAACATACACAAAAGATATCACCTTACCTGGCGGAGCAACTATTCTTCTCACGTTTCATCAATACTCCTGCAAGTATTGTAAGAAGAAAGTTGATCGTCGGTTAGGTTCATGGTTCACCAACGGTGAACGCTATTCGAGCAATATCAAGTCTGATGCTGCACGTCTTTATCTCTCACATCTTAGTTCATATGATACCGTGCGTGAAGAGCTCAATAAGATTTATGGCATTTCTCTATCTAAGCGATCAGTTAGAAGATGGTTACATTCGGCAGGTAACACTGCAGAACAAACTTTACAGGCAGAAAAAGAGTTTAGTGGGCATTTTATTTATGATGAGGAATATATGAAAATCTTTCTTGGTGATGTTGGTAAGAAAGGGTCTAAACTTCAACGAGTTGAAGTTTATCTTTTACTCTACATAGATGCTCTTACCGGAAAAACAATACTTATGCTTTCTGATTCGCTAGATAAATCGGTTCTGATCAAGTATTGGGAAATATTCGCTAAATGGACTCTAAAAAATAATATCCCATTTATCACATTAACAACAGATGGCAAAAGGGAATATAACACGATGATAAAAGAGCTTAATTGTTCTTTGCACATGAATGTAGAGCATTCATATTGTATTTTTCACTTTAAGAAAAATCTTTACGAAGCTTGCAATAAATATTTATTCGGAGTAATACAAACAAAGAAAAATTTACCAGAACATGTTCTTTCACAAATTAAAGAGATAGAATCTCTTGTTGACCAACCAACAAGGGATGATTTTTTGAATGCTATCAAAACAATAACGCCTCAAAAACAGACATTCATTGCTCCATTGCAAGACCAAATTGAAAGGGTTAGCAGATACTCCGAGAACTATGCTCTTCACAAAAAATATCCGTTTTTGAGAACAACAAACATGGCAGAACGCTGGTTTGGACAAACCAAACCAGAGAAAGTAAAGAAAGGATTCAAGACAAAAAATGGATTAATCAAAGTATTGAGAGCTTTAGCTGTGAAAATTACAGATACTAATTGGAAGAAAAAGCTCAACTTAACTAGGGATATTAATGATGCGACAGAATTACTGATTTCTGGCCTACTCAGAAAGAGGCCAGCGTAAATACCCAGCATCTCTCAACCCGCAACTTATTTAAACTATTTTTCATTTCTAAACTTATGGTTGTATTTAGCAACGTTAAAGCAGAACGATTAAAGCTGCTGGAAGAGACTATTAAGCAAGCTCCTAAATCGCCCTACGAATTATTACGCTTAAAAAAAGGAAAAGTTACTCTGATCCTATTTAATTCTGGCAAATTACTGCTGCAAGGAGAAACTTATCTGGTCGCTGAATTAGCGGAAGAATTGATGTTTTTAGGTATTGGAAAGTTGGTCCAGAGTCAAATGTTTAAGCCGGAGGAAGGACTAATTATTGGCAGTGATGAATGTCTTAAGGGGGACACTTTTGGCGGGTTGATAGTAGCCGCCGTAAAGGGTGATGAGGATATCAGAGAAAAATTAATTGGTCTGGGGGTGGCTGACAGCAAGAAGTTAAGCGATTCAGAAATAGTAGAAATTGCTAAATTGATAAAAGAAGTTGCGTCTTATGAAATCAAATCCTTATATCCTGAACATTACAATGAAGATGGAAATGTAACTAAAATGCTTAATCGGCTGCATAATAAGTGTGCACTTAAACTTCTTCCCGGAAAACATGTGGTGGACAAATATCCTGGCTGTGATGTGGGTGATATCGTTGAAACCAAGGCGGAAAGCAAATATGTTGAAGTGGCAGCTGCCTCAATTTTGGCTAGGGATGAATCCATACGACAGCTGGATGAATTAAGCCGGATGGCTGGGTTCACTTTACCTCGGGGGAGCACTCATGTAAAGGAAGCCTTGGAGAAGATAAAACATAAACGATTGGATTTCAACCAGCTGGTCAAGACTAGTTTTAGCAATGTAAAAAAGTATTTGTAGGTCTAAAAGTTTATTCTATAAAGAAGTTTGAAAAATAGTAATTTTGGCAAATATATCGTTTGTTTAATGCCAAAATTACGTTTATTTCAAATTCTCTTTAGAAGTTTGCGGATAAATAATTTAATTATGCAAACTTCTCTATATTTTGAATCTCCAGCTTAAGGTGAAGTTTCCTTAACTAAATAAATCATTAACCAAATCAATATTACTCCACTTTACCCACCCATAATTTTATATAATCTCATTCTATCTCTGTAACCATGTCCGGAGAACAGCCTAAACTTACTGAACAGCAGCGCCAGGAACTGGAAGAAAAACTTAAATCCATGTCTCCCAGCGAACTGGCTGAACTGCAAAAACAGCAGTGCATTTTTTGTCAAATTATCTCCGGAAAAATAAATTCTCAGAAAATTTATGAAGATGACCGCTGCCTGGCGGTTTTGGATATCAATCCTGCAGCTAAAGGGCACATTTTAATTTTACCAAAGGAGCATTACTCCATTATGCCTCAAATACCAGATAAGGAACTAGGGCATTTTTTTATCGTTGGTAGGGCCTTGTCCCAGCTGTTGTTAAAGGTTCTAAGAGTAAGCGGAACAAATTTGTTTATTGCTAACGGCTCAGCGGCTGGACAACGTTCGGCTCATTTTCTTTTTCATGTAATACCTAGGAAGGAAGGCGACGGAGTGATGGAATTTTCAGAAAAAATAATAAGCAAGGAGATGCAGCAGAAAGTTAAAACTGCTGTTGGACACAAATTAAATTTATTGTTGGGGGTAAACGATCCAGAACCAGAAACCGCCGAAAACGAACAAAAACACTCTAACCAGGATATAACTGAACTTTCTGAATCTAAAATTAAACCCAAATCTACCGGAAAAATATCTCCCCCCACATCTTCCAAAAAATCTACTGTTTCTAAAAATAAACCTGCTAACCAAACTAAATCCCAACCCATTCCCACACCTGAGGAGGAAGCAAATCCAAATAATGGTCCCAAAATCGATTTGGATGACATTGCTAACTTGTTCAAATGAGCTGCGACCTGTGTGATTTACTGGACCGGGAAGAAGAAATAATTTATCAAGACAATGACTTAGTAGTTGCGGTAAGAGATTCGGTGCTGAGTCCAGGGCAGATTACAATATTCCCTCGTAAACATTTTACTATTTGGGAGATGGTGCCTAATACTATTTTAGAAAAATGCAGTTCTTGGGCTAAGAAAGTATGCGTAGCTGCTTTTGAAAGTTTAGGTTCGCAAGGAACTAATATAATTATTCGTAACGGAGTGGGAGCCGGCCAAACTGCTCCTCATTTTAGTGTTGAAGTAGTGCCCCGTCAGGAGGGTGACGGTTTAAATTTAATCTGGGAACCAAAACCGTTGATGGAAGACGAAATTGAATCGACTTTTTTGGCCTTAAAGGATGAATCCGGTAAACTAGTGCTGGAAGAAAAAAAATATGGATCCAGAAAAGATGAAATCAACAAAATTAACACTGATTCTGATGAAAAAAAGAAAGATAAACCTGGGGTGAAGGAAGATTCTTCTTCTGGGGAAAAACCAAAAAATGATCTTAAGGAGAATTATTTGTTGAAATCTTTACGTCGGAGACCGTGAGTTTTTAATTCGAATTTCCAACGCAATCTTTATATAAAAACCTCCTAATTTATAGTCTATGAAAATAGATTTCTACCCCTACGATTTTGACTATAAGATTGTAGGCGGGAAAGTGTACCTTTGCCTTTATTCTAAATTGGAAAATGCCCCTAAATTTGAAGTGCCTAATACCAGTCCAACTAAAACTGTAATCGATAAAATATGTTTAATTCAAGAGTACAGGCCTTACTTTTATGCTGGAATCGACGGTATCAATACTGAGGAATTGGCTCAAAGTATTACTGCTCTTAACTCTAAGCCTAACTTAAACGCGGCAATAACTTCCTGGGAAAAAGTAGAAAAAGACTTGGTTGGGTACAAAGGTTCTTTTTGGAAAATTTATGTTGATATACCTAAGTCTGTGCCTATAATCGCTTCCGAATTAGAGCGCTGGGGGGTGAAATGTTATGAACGGGACATTTTATTTGTTCACCGTTATATGCGGGATAAAGGTATCCTTCCCTTAGCTTTAGCTTCGGCCGAAGGGGAGTTTATAACTGAACTTATTCCGGGGATGAAAATTCCCTTATTCTTAGCTAAGGAAATAATCTCTGGAGATTCTACTGCCGAAACTAATTGGAAAATATTAGCTCTGGATATTGAAACTTATGCGAAAAAGAAAGAGATCGATCCGGAGAAAAATCCTATACTTATGGTTGCATTACACGGCTATTACTACGGAGAAAAATACGAGAAAGTGATAACTTGGAAAAATATACCTTCCCAACTTGGGTGCGTGGAAATAGTTGAAGATGAAGTAGCTATGATTAGGAGAGTTAAAGAAATAATTAAAGATTATAACCCGGATATTTTAACTGGATATTTCTCTGATGGGTTTGATTTACCTTACCTTAAACTAAGAGCAGATAAGTTTAAACTTAAACTAGATTTTGGTTTAGACGGTTCAGAGTTAGATTTAGGGTCAAAATCATTCCACTTTTCCTCCCGTGAAGGGGAAACCAGAATTAGGGGTATTCTGCATCTGGATGTGTTTAAATTTATTCGGCGAATTTTTGGCATGAACTTAAAGACGGACAGTTATAAGTTAGACAGTGTGGCCGAAGAATTGTTAGGCCAGCGCAAGCAAGAAGTAAACTTGGATGAATTAGCTCCAGCTTGGGATAATTTTGATGAAGCTAAATTAGCTAAGTTTATAGAATATAATCTGCATGATGCTTATTTGACTGCAGAATTATGCCGAAGACTGCTTTCAGATATGATTGAATTCAGCCGGATAATTGGTCTTCCAGCCTTTGATGTCATTAGAATGAGTTTTAGTCGTTTGGTTGAAAGTTATATTCTAAAACGGGCTATAGAATTTAATGTCCTAGCACCTAATAAGCCTAGCAATACTGAGATCGCCAGCCGAGTTGATGACCACATTCAGGGCGGTTTCGTTTATGAACCTATCCCTAATTTGTATTCCGATATTGTGGTATTTGATTTTCGCTCCCTTTATCCGACTATAATTACAGCCCATAATATAAGTCCGGAATCTTTTCATAAAGAAGATGGAAGAGATAAGATCTTTGTGCCGGGCAAAGAGCAGTTTTGGTTCTCCTCTAAGCCGGCGTTTCTGCCCACTATTTTGGGTGATATCATAACCAAGCGGTCTAAATTAAAAGAAGAAATTAAGTTAGCCAAGCAAAATAAAAATAATGATCTAAAATTCCTGGAAGCTAGATCTTATGCTCTAAAAATATTGGCTAATTCATTCTATGGTTACCTCGGATTTTATGCTGCCCGGTGGTATTGCATTGAAGGCGCGGCTTCTACTACTGCTTTAGCCAGAGATTACATTCAGAAAACAATTAAGAAAGCAGAGCAGGACGGATTTAAAGTAATTTATGCTGACACCGATTCCTGCTTCCTTCTCTTGGATGGAAAAAGTTTGGACCGAGCCCTGCAGTTTAGGGATGAGGTCAATGATGATTTACCCGGACAGATGGAGTTGGAGTTAGAAGGTTATTTTACTCACGGAATTTTTGTGGCTACTAAAGGCAGCATCCGGGGGGCGAAGAAAAAGTATGCCTTAATTTCTCCCGAAGGGAAACTTAAAATTACTGGTTTTGAAACGGTGAGAAAAAATTGGTCTCCCTTGGCTAAAGAAGTTCAACAAGCTGTACTTCGTTTAGCTTTAAAAAACAAATCTGCGGAAGCGGTAAAGTATGTTCGAGA
Organism: Candidatus Nanoarchaeia archaeon; assembly: GCA_035289845.1. Taxonomy (GTDB): domain Archaea; phylum Nanobdellota; class Nanobdellia; order Woesearchaeales; family GW2011-AR9; genus DATDWB01. The sequence continues at coordinate 6,102 of DATDWB010000038.1, forward strand.
AATGGTTAAAGAATTGAAGGACGGAAAAGTTCATTTAGACAAGCTAATCTTAAAAACCCAGATTACTCGTGAATTAGAGTCTTATAATAATTTAGCTCCTCATGTTTATGTAGCCCAAAAGATGGTGCAAAAGGGAGAAAAAGTTGGTCCAGGGACAATTGTTAGGTATGTGATCGTTAAAGGGCGGGGATTGGTTCGGGATAGAGCTAAACTTCCGGAAGAAGTCCAGGAAGGCGGTTACGATTCAAATTATTATATTACTCATCAGCTTTTACCGGCAGTTAATTCAATCTTAGCGGTGTTTGGTTATTCTGATGAAGATTTAATCAGTTCCAGTTCCCAGAAGGGATTGGGAGCATTTTTTGAGTGAATAAATTAGTAATCAACTCTAAATAAAATTAAACTACTCACTTAACTTTAGCATCGCCTTCTAATAAGGCCTTAAGAAGGTTATCTTTTTCATAAAATTTAAGGATAGTTGTTACTAAGGAAGGCGAAACTCTATCCGCTTCAACAGCGTAGTTAGTCCAACTGCTATAATCGTGCTCCCAATTAACGGAAGTGTTTTCACGGCCAAAATGCCATCCGGAAATATTATCCCTGGTTCTATTCTTAACAAAATGATATCCCATTTCAGCATAATTCTTAAAGTTAATACTCTCCCTATCAGGATTAGGATCATACCTATAAATGATTAAATCACCAGGAAGTATCTCATCAAATTCAACCGTGCTTCTGTATCCACTTTTCACTTTAATACCTCCCTCCCTGCCCAATTCTAATCCCTCTGGCAATTGTTTTTCATCCATAAATTAAAACCTCAATCAAATATTTCTGCTTCCACCGCTGGTGAAACATAACTGTAACTTGATCCAATTACCATCCCAGTTAGAGATGAAGGCTGATACAGTTCAAACTTAGATTGGGCCAACAACTCCCGGTCGTAATAGAATCGCTGTAATCCGTCCTTTTGAAAAGAATAGGTTATTTCATGCTTAGTACCATCAAATAGGCTAACTCCTTCAATACTTAGCTGGGGTGTTCCAGTCACGATAAGGTGCTGCTGGGGGTAATAGATAATAGTTAAACCTGGGACTTTCTCTGAAACAAACAATAGAATTACATCATCAATAGGATCACGGAAATAATTTTCTTTAACCATCCCCGTGAAAGTTCCACTATTAGAGGTGGGAAAATCAATCTTATCTCCTGTTAAAGGATCATTGAGATTATAATCAGCCGTAGAAATAATTTCGGTGACTGTTTGTCCGGTAGGGTGGGTGCTTTTTGCTATCCCCCATAAAGATACAGCCATTATGGTTACTAGGACAATAACTAACAGGGATGAGAATAGGATGTGTTTCTTGATGGAAACATTAACTTCATTCTCACTCCTTTTTATGTTGCCTCTTTTTAACTTCACCTTAATAAATTATTTTTTTAAGTATATAAAACTTCTGGACAGCACCTTCCAACCCATATTTTTATAAAACCACCTTCATTTTTAACCTAAATGGACGTAGGCGGGCAGGCAGTAGTGGAAGGAGTAATGATGCGGAATAAGGAAAAATCAGCCATAGCTGTAAGACTGGAAAACGGAGAAATTAGGATCAAACAGGAAAAAAACAGTCCCTTTCCTCAATATTTTAATTTTTTCTTCCTGCGGGGGATAGTGGGATTAGGGTATACTCTATACGATGGGGTGAAAGCTTTAATCTGGAGCAGCAACCAGCAGCTTGGTCAGGAAGAAAAGTTATCTAAGAAAGAAATTATTTTAACATTGACCTTTTCCTTTGTGGTGGCGATACTATTTTTTGTAGCTGTGCCTTTTTTCTCTGCCAGATTGATACAGTCGGAAGGGGTAGGCTTTAATTTATTGGATGGGCTATTTAGAACTGTTATTCTGTTGGGTTACATCTGGGGTATATCTTTAATGAAAGAGGTTAAAACCTTATTCCAGTATCATGGGGCGGAGCATAAGACTATCTATTGTTATGAACAAGGTGAAGAATTAACTGTAGCTAATGTGCGCAAACAGTCCCGTTTTCATCCTCGATGTGGTACAACCTTTATCTTCCTTGTAGCTATATTATCAATTGGAGTATTTTCTTTAATATCCGGTCCAATTTGGATAAAGTTTACAGGACGGATAGTTATGCTGCCCCTAATTGCGGGGATAGGTTATGAGGTCATTAAGCTGGGGGGTAAGCATTATAAAAATCCACTGATGAAATGTATTTTGGCTCCAGGCTTATGGCTGCAAAGAATCACTACTAAGGAACCGACGGATAAGCAGATTGAGGTTGGTATTGCTTCCTTAAAAGCAGTAGTAGGTAATTAATTTCTCACAATAATTATTAATAAAATCATTATTAAATAAATTTAATTGTAACCATTCTAATCTAAGCTCATTATCCAACAGCGTGTTCACAATAATGCTCTATTCTTCTATTAATCCGGTCATAGAACGTCTTACTTGACATTTCTTCAAATCCAATTTTAAAAGTGGAAAATCTTCTAGTTTCTAAAAATTTCAAATGGTGAAGGTACGTAGGCTGTTGAGGGGAGGAATAATCAGTAACTTGGATCAGTCGCTTATGCGATGAACTAGGTACTTTTGGGCCGTTAGCTTTAGCGGCATAATAAATTAGTGTTTCAATTTCTTCATCAGTAACCAAATTTGGTAGGTTTTCTCTAACTTCCTCTGCCAGTCTTTCATCATATCCGCCATTTATGGGTCGGGACACACATTTATCATAAGTGTCTACCCCGTCGTTGACTAATCCCCCCAAAAAAGCTGAAACGGAAGCTTCTAAACCATGCTTCCTATGCATTTCACCGGTTATAATGAACGAAGCGTCATCGGACGTACCTTGTCCTTTCTTTCTACGTAAATACACACTCTCGGCTTCCGGATCTTCATCTGCGGCAAAGATACCTTTAACCGCCATACTTTCTAAAATCTCATCGGTAATTTCTTCTGTGGACAGATACTCCAGGGCAAAATTGTTCCAATCCATGAGCTTATCTTTGTAAACCAAACGGCTCTCCCCGCGGCCGATTACCAGCGGCTGATTATTGATGGTAGTACTAAACCTATTTTCGGTTCTTTCCCTCCAAAATTTATTATCCATCAGTCCAGCATAGACAATACCTTTTAGAAAATATTCCGGAACCACCCGGACATTACGTAAATATTCAATCCCTAATAATGGCCTTCCCCTGATTACCAATCGATCAGTTTTTCCCAGCTTTATCTTATCTACACATTCAAATACATCTTCAATTAAACCTTGCCGCAGATCCTTGATTTTTCTGACATCTAACCCCGCAGCTTCAATCACGTCAGAAATCATGGCATTAGGAAAGCGGACCGGTTTGTTATTTTTCTTAAACAGGTGGTGTCCGTTCTGGGCATGGCCCAGAACGGACTGGAACAGCAGCGAAAACTTAATGTCTTCTTCCAATGGAAGAGTGCTTTTCTGGAAAGAATTATTCAAATCTTTTATTACCAACTCTGAAAAGTACCGGCTCTTAGGCGCACCAACATAGTGGCTTCTACCAATTAATTTAAGCATGTTTTTTTAAACCGCTGACCTATTTTAAATGTTTCTTGCATTTTGATTATATTCAACTTTTATTATGTTCAAATTTAAATCCTTGACTTTACTAATTTAATTCACCTAATTAACCAGACTAACATGCCCCTGCTTGCTAATTCTAATCACATTATCTACAAAACTCTCAATTTTTGATTCATGGGAAACCACAATTATCTGTCCTAATCTTAGCCGTTCCAAAACTTCCCTTACTTTATCCAGCTGTTCAGTACTGAACCCATCTGTAGGTTCATCCAATATCAGCAATTCCTTAGTCTTAATACTGTCAATAACCTGGTTTATGACTTTGTTTAAGGCCAAGCGGTACGCTAGCGAGGCTGAAGTCTTTTCCCCTCCGCTTAAATTGTTGAAAGAAGTGTCGTAGCCGTTTTGCTGGATAAAAGGGGTGAAGGTATCATCAATTTGAACGTAAATGGTGTCATCATCAATTAAGATGGAGAACCATTCTTGGAACAGTTGATTAAATATATAGTGGATATTAACCATCACTTGCTTTTCAATAGTGTAAGTCAATTTAATAAAATGCTGGTCCAGCCAGTGGTAAAGTTCCTGGCAGCGGATTAATTGAGATTCCTCTTCCTTAATTTTAGAAATTTTAGTTTCAATCTCTTTAGTTTGTTTGATCAATTCTTCCTCTTTTATATTTACTTGTGCCAACTTAACCTCTAAACTTTTTTCTTGATCTAGCAATCCAGATAATTTTGTTCGCTGCTCCTGCAATAATTCACTATTATCTGTCCTCAAATTAATTTCGGGGACAATCTCATTTAATTCTTGTTTTATTTTAGTTAACTGACTAACTGCTTCCGCTTGCTGCCCTGACATATATATCAGCTGTTTATTCAAAGAATCATTTTTGACCAGAAGCTGAAGCAGGGTTTGTTTCTCATTCAATTGCTGGGATATTTCTTCCAGCTGTTGTTCTTTAAATTGATTAAGAAGCAGCATTACAGCATTGTTATCCTGCACCGTTAGTTTTAATAATTCTTGTTTTTGATCAAGGGATTTAGTTTTATCCTTAAGCAGTTCTAATTCGGTCCTAATCCTTTCTGCCCGCTGCTGTTTTTTGACTAGCTCTTCGATTTGGGTAGAGATTAGTTCCTTTTGTGACAAAACTTGCGATCTTCGTAATTTAAGATCAATCAACACCAATTCACCGTTTTTAATAGTTTCATTCTCTTTTTTTAATAGATTATTTTTATGTTCTCCAGGAACTGATTGTAAACAAGTCGGGCACAAGTCTAAGGAACTAAATTTTTCTTTACGGTCTTGGGCTTGGTTTAGGAGAGCAGAGTTGGTGGCTATATGTACCGATAATTCTGTTAAAGTATTATCTAATTCTATTTTTCTGAGTTCTAATTGTTCCCGCAGATTAAGTTCTAAGTTTAAAGTCGAGAGAATATTTTCTTTCTCTAAAATAGTTGAAACCTGCTCTTTTAGAGAAGATATTTCTATTTGCAGTTCACCAATCCTTTTCTGCAGCAAACTAACTTTCTGCTGGAGAGAACTTCGCTGGTGCACAAATTCAGTGCGTCGTTTATCCAATTCCTCAATTTGGACATAAATAATTTGTCGATTTATACCGGTTGGGATAGGCAATTGCTGCTGTTCTAATTTTAATTCTTGAGTTTGTTTTTCTAGATTTGACAGTTGATTTTGTTTATCTTTCTCCAGCATCTGCAAGGCCTTTAATTTATGCTGCAATTGGTGCCATTCCTGCTGTTGTTTATCAATGCTTAATATTAATTCCTGCTGCTGCGTGACCTTGTTCTTAACCTCTTGTATTGCAGGTATAATTATTTTTTTTTCTAATGCTGTATTCTTCACTTTTTCATTTAATTGAGCTAGATTTTGTTTATGTTCCTCCACTGGTTCAATTTTTGATTTAAGAACGGCAATCTTAGTGCGCATTTCTTTCAAATAAATCCAGCAATTTTCCCGGATAGTTTTGTATTTGTCAAGATTAAAAATCCGCCGAAGAATATTCAATCTTGATTCAGCATCATCTAACAGTATCAGCTTCATTTCTTCCTGGGGGGTATAAACAGTATAGCGAAAAATGTAATTTTTGGCTTTAGAAAACAACTCTTCCGGATAACCTAGAAGCGAAAGTATCTCTGCTTTCATTTCCAGGGGCATTAGTTCTTTCCGCACCTTATTGATAGTTATTTCTCCGGCAGTTTGTTTTATGCCGGCCTTTTCTTTCTTGAGGCCTCTTTTAATTACTATGTCCTGTCCATTTAAAACTAGATTTAATTCTACTGAACCTTCCCTAGCTCCGTTTCTAAGCAGCAGTTCAGCTGGAAGATCCGGGCGGGAAGATCCAAACAGGGCAAATTCTATCGCCAGTAAAATGGATGATTTTCCGCTGCCAATATCTCCCGAAAGAATAGTCGAGCCGGGGTTAAAGGAAATTGTTTCTTCCCTATATGACCTAATATTGTTCAGTTTTAGCTGCTTAAGAAACATTATTTTTAAAGTCTAAAAATAATTTAAATACATTGTGGTGGTATAATAAGAAGGTTGGAGATAATATTAACTCCTTAGTAAATGATAATGTTTGTTAGATTTTTTTTTTATAATTTTCCCCAACTTAACCTTCCTAAGCAAATTGGCATTGGTAACTACGGTTATTGAAGATAAGGCCATGGCAATTTCCGCAACTACCGGGTGCAGCAATCCGGCTACTGCTAAGGGTATGGCAATAACATTATAGGCAAAAGCCCAGAACAGGTTTTGTTTTATTTTCCTGAAGGTGGCTTTGGATAAATTTATTGCTTGGACAACGCCCATTAATGATCCGGCCGCTAGGACGATATCTCCCGTTTCAATGGCTATATCAGTTCCTGTTCCCATTGCTATACCCACATTACTTTGTTTTAAGGCTGGAGCATCATTAATTCCGTCTCCTACAAAAGCGACCAGGCCTCCTCTCTGCAGCTCTTCAATCTTTTTTGCTTTTTCTTCAGGAAGAACATTAGCTATTACTTCCATTATACCCACTTTCTTAGCGATGGATTTGGCCGTAGGTTCGTTGTCCCCAGTTATCATCACTGTTTTATACCCTTTTCGATTTAAGTATCTGATTGCTGCTATAGAATCTTCCTTAACGGCATCGGCAATCCCAATTATTCCTATTGCCGTTCCATTTTCAGCCATAATTATAGTTGTATAACCGCTGCTTTCAAATTCAGCGATTTTTTTCTCAAAATTTTTCAACTTAATTTTTTGTTCGGACATTAATCTACTATTACCTATCACAAATTTTTTAGGTCCAATATTGCCTTCTATTCCTCTGCCCCGTAATATTTTAAAATTTTTGACTTCCTTATGTTTTTTTAAGTTGGCTTTGGCTACCACGGCTTTAGACAAAGGATGTTCCGATAATTTTTCCAGGCTGGAAGCGTATTCTAATAGATATTCCTCCTTAACTTTGCTGTAAATTTCTACAACTTCGGGCTTTCCTTTGGTTATTGTCCCAGTTTTATCAAATACAATAGTATTAATTTCCTTCATGGTTTGGATGGCTTCTCCTTTACGGATTAATATCCCATTTTTGGCTCCCATCCCTGAGCCTACCATCAAGGCAGTAGGGGTAGCTAGTCCTAAAGCACAGGGGCAGGCGATAACTAAAACTGCTACTCCCACCCCAATGGATCGGCTTAAATCCCCAGAGGCCAACAACCAGGCTAAAAAAGTTAAAACCGCTAAAATAAGAATTGCTGGAACGAAGACCGAAGTTATTTTGTCAGCCAACTTTTGGATTGGAACTTTTGAACTTTGAGTTTCTTCAACCAATTTTATAATTTGGGATAGAAAAGTGTCTTGGCCTATTTTGGTCGCTTTGATATACAATATACCATCTTGGTTGATTGTAGCTCCAATAACTTTGCTTTCTTTGAGTTTCTCTACTGGAAGGCTCTCTCCAGTAACCATCGATTCATCTACTGAACTTTCTCCTTTTATAACTAAACCATCTGTAGGTATTTTTTCTCCCGGTTTTACTATTAATATATCTCCAATCTTAACTTCTTCAATTGCCACTTCTAATTCTTGATTGTTTCTCAATATTCTAGCTTTCTTTGCTCCAAGCTCCAACAGTTTGCGGATTTCTTTAGATGCCTTCCCCCTGGCCTTGGCTTCAACATATTTTCCGGTTATGAAGAACGCCATTATCATGGCTGCAACTCCAGAATAATCCTGCACCCAGCCTGTAAAATAAAATATTCCGGTTAAGTAGGCAATAACTGTACCTAAGGTAATTAAGGAATCCATGTTGAAATAGAATTTTACTAACCCAATAGTTCCGCTCCTTATTGTATCCCACCCCAGGATAAAAACAATTATAAATCCGAGAATTAAGGTTATCAATGTAGTTTGAGTTCTACTCACCACCATAATCCCCAGCAGCCTCTCCGCCAGCATAATTATAATTATGGGCGCGGTGAAGATCCAGGTCCAGACCAATTTTTTTTTCCAACCTTTAATCTCGCTGTCTTCGACTTCTTCCGGGTGGTGGTTATTTTTGGGTTTCATTTTATTATTCTATTTTGGATATTTTATACCCCGTCTTGGAAACAGCTTTTTTTATATCTTCGACTGAGACTGAATCTTCGGCTTCTACTGTACCTTTCTTTAGCATCAGGCTGACGGAAGCATTCTTTACTCCGGTTATTTTTTTCAAGCTTTTTTCAATATTTCCGGCGCAGGAAGAACAATGCATCCCTTCAATGGTTATTTTTAATTTTTTCATTTTATCATCCCCATAACTGTTCTCATATTTTTATTGCTTTTTTTTGATAGTTTAGGTTGCATGATTTATGTTTTTCACACCAACTTTGACATTTTTGAGCAATACTTTTTTCTCTGTAAAACCACCCGCATTTCTCACACTTGTAAACAATATTTCCTTCTAAGTTTGTTTCGGCTACCATATTATTAATTTATAAGTTTATATTCCACCAGCTTGCTACGGGTTTTTTTATTTATTACTTATTTTCTCTTAGCTGGGATTTGCAATTTTTTAACCAGCCAGACTATTAAAAGGACAAGAGCGATAACTATCAATAAAGGTATTATAAAACCAAATATTCCAAATCCAAAACCAGTTCCAAACATCCAGTTCATCATTCCGCCAATTCCGTAATTGCCCCATCCCATCATTCCAAATCCACTGAAGAATATAAATAGAACAAACCCTCCAATTAGTGCAATTATTAGTATATTTTTTTCATTATCTTTCATTTTATCATCCCCTCATAACTGTTCTCATATTTTTATTTGCTTGGATCTTAACCCTCACTCCACTACCAGTGTTCCTGTACCCATACCCATACTGCAGGCAAAAGTATATTTTCCCGGTTTTGTTGGGACAAACTGGATACTTTCTTGGGGTGTTTTAAGATATTGGCGAATCCCTAATTCTCGAATAGTAAAATCTCTTAGGCATCCCCCTACACTTTCATCTAGGCTTATGCTTACTGGAACACCGACCTTAACCGTGATTAGATTGGGATAATAATTATAATTTTTAAAGCCTATAACTATTTTCTGGATTTCAGAGCTGGAGTATTCTGTAATTGCATCGCCAGTAATCCCGTTAGGGTCGTCATTTTTTAAAAAAAGATACCCGGCAGCTATAACTAGGGCCATTATTCCAATAAGATAAATATTTTTTTTAATTTTCATTGCATCAGCACACTCCTTGGTCCAAATATCATCAGCAGGATTGTGGCTGCCATAAGCAGGACGCTAAGTATTATTGTCCCAAGTTCACTATTATTATTAATTCTCTCTGCTTCTCGAGTTTCTTTATAGATTAGATAATGCAGCCCCATTATAATAGCTCCTGAAATAATAGTTACTATTATCGCAGCCGTCTTTAAGTTATCATTAAGCATCATAATAGCAGTCATTGCTCCCATTAAACCACCCATGAAACCAGCCATGATACCTTCCATTGCCCCCATTATTCCACAGCAGCGGCCATTCCATAATCCAAAACCTATTCCTATAGTCATTCCGGATACACTTCCCCAGAACATTCCGTTAGTTGCACCAATATAAAATCCTGGCAAAAAGCCGGCGATCATCCCGATAGTCATTCCAATCATCATTCCACTCATGCACTGAAATTCTGTATAGGACTTTACTTGCCGGGTAAGAGATATTATCAAGGCATAACCTATCATTGCTCCCAATAGATAAAATCCATATCTGGAACCAAAATTTTCAATATACCTTAATTTTAAAAAATAAAATGATCCCAGCGTAATAATAGATGCAACCAGGGAAATAAATATAGTTTTAATTAATGCTTCTCCTTCTTCATCATTCATGATCATTATTAAATTCTGAATATATTCTTTTAATCCCATACCTCTTGTAAAGTAATACTTATATAAATCAGTTTTTGTGAAACTAGTTTCAGAGGCAATAGATTTTTAAAGTAAGTTTGTAATTTAATAATTTATGGAAAACAAGTATGTTGGCTACCTGCTTATATGTGTATCATTGTTAGTAGTCTTAGTAATTCTCCTGTTCAATTCTGCTTTAAAAGATATTGTCAGCACTTCCTGCGGTGAAGAGCACTCTATAGTCTGTCCAATGAATAAAACTATAGACCAGCAGACTTACCTCGCTTTAGGTTTGGTGGTTTTGATAGTAGTGATTGGGCTGATGCTGATATTGTCCAAACCTCATATAGAAATACAGAAAGAAACAATTTTTAAGACAAAATTAGTGGAGAAGAAGCCGGAACCAAAAATTATTGATATTTCTGACTTAAAGTCCGAAGAGAAACAGATCTTTGAATTTATCCAGTCTAATAAAGCCGTCTTCCAAGCAGATCTAATCGAGAAAACTGGCTTAGGCAAGGCCAAAATGAGTCGGATCATTGACCGTCTGGAAGGGCGTGGTTTAGTGGAAAGGAAGAGACGAGGCCTGACTAATGTAGTTGTTTTGAAGGAGTAATCTTTACAATATGATCAAAACTGTCAGCGAAATATTTATATAACTTAAATCTATACTACTACCTATTAATTGAGGTGATATTTATGATGGATTATGGAAGTTTTTTCCCGTTTTTTGGAGGTTTATTTGCTGGAGGAATAATTTTAATGTTAGTTCTGATGTTAGGATTATATGTTTATAGTTCGATGGTATTGATGACTATAGCTAAAAAAACCAAGACTAAAAATCCGTGGATGGCTTGGATTCCAGTCGCTAACATATATTTAATGACTCAGATAGCTGGATTGAACGGTTTATGGACCTTAGCTATATTACTGCCTCTAATACCATTTATAGGTTCATTAGCTATGATGGGAGTTATAGTTTGGTGGTGGTGGAAAATTGCTGAGAAACGGAAATTCCCTGCCTGGCTAGCTCTGTTGATGCTAATTCCCTTAGTTAACCTGATTGTAATGGGAGTAATAGCTTGGGGTAAGAAATAACCTTAACCATCTTTTAATTTTATTTTTATCCCTTATTTAATCTTATATTGTCATGACCGCCATCCAAAAAATAGAAGCCCGAGAAATTCTAGACAGCCGAGGTAATCCTACGATTGAAGCTACTGTTTATACCGTTAATTTTAAGGCCACTGCTTCGGTTCCTGCGGGAGCTAGTACAGGAGTTCACGAAGCCAAAGAACTTAGGGATGGAGGCCCAAGATACCTTGGATTGGGGGTGTCTAAATCGGTTAAAATTATCCAGCAAAAAATCTCTCCCCAGTTGAAAGGGGTAGAGGTTACGGATCAAGGCAAGATTGATAATCTAATGCTTAAATTAGATGGGCATGATGATAAAAGCAAATTAGGTGCCAATTCTATTTTAGCAGTTTCATTGGCTTGCGCTCGAGCAGGAGCCAATTCCCAGAAAATTCAGTTGTTTAAATACCTTAATAATTATTTAACTCAAATTTCCGGCTCATCTAGGCCAATAAAGCTTCCGCGGATGTATTTTAATATTATCAATGGCGGGGCTCATGCCGATAACAAGTTGTCCTTCCAGGAATTCCTGATTTCTCCAAATTTGAATAGTGCAAGTAAAAATATCCAAGCGGCCAGTGAAATCTATCATACCTTAAAAAAAATTATGCAGAAGAAAGGTTTAACTACCAATTTAGGCGATGAAGGCGGATTTGCCCCGGTCAAATTAAAGAAAACAACAGAAGTGTTAGATCTGCTGGTTAAAGCGGTAAAAGAAGCTGGTTATGGTAACAAATGTTCTTTAGCTTTAGATGCCGCCGCTTCCCAATTTTATCACAGAGGAAAATATTTGATTGATGGTAGAAGATTATCCAGCAGTGAATTATTAGGCTATTATCTTAGCTTAGTCCGCAAATATCCCCTCAGTTCTATTGAAGACCCCTTTCAACAAGAAGATTTTGCTATGTTTGCTCAGCTTAAGAAAAAATCCGGAATACAAATTGTGGGTGATGATTTAACGGTAACTAATCAGGAAAGGATTCAAGCGGCCATTTATGAGGACAGCTGCAATTGTCTATTGTTAAAGGTTAATCAAATTGGAACCTTAACTGAAGCTCTATCCGCGGCCGATTTAGCTTTTAAAAATGGCTGGCAGGTGATGGTATCCCACCGCAGCGGAGAAACGGAAGACACGTTTATTGCCGATTTAGCGGTTGGATTGGGCTGCGGACAGATTAAAGCGGGTGCTCCTTGCAGGGGTGAAAGGACGGCGAAGTATAATCGGTTGTTGGGGATTGAGGGGATGGAATGACTCCAAGCCCAATGTTTAAAAGAGTGATTTAAATGATCGCTTGGTATTTAGTTGGTGGATTTATTTAAAATCTGAATTTCTCACTCCAAACCTTTTTAACCTACAATAAATAATACCCATCCATGGTCGAAAAATTATTCTTGGATATCTGCGCTAAAAACTCTCATCTGGACCTTTCTAAAATTAAGGAAGCCTTAGCCTTTTCTAAAAAAAATCTAGTTGAAAAGAAACGGTTGTCGGGAGAATCAATCTTTGACCATAACCTGCGGGTGGCTCTAATTTTAGTAAAAAACAAATCTGACCAGGAAGTCCTAATTGCTAGTTTATTGCAGGGAATAGATCTAAACGTTAGGCCAGATTTCATTAGCGAGGGAATTATACATTTACTTTCCGGGATAAAGGAACTCCAGGAAATTAAACTTAAAAATAAAAAATTGGAAGGGGAAGTCCTGCGCAAATTAATTCTGACTACTTTAAAAGACGTAAGAGTAGTATTAATTAAACTGGCCTTAAAATTAGATAATCTGAAGAGCATCTCCATTTTTCCTGTCGAAGAGCAGAAACGGATTGCCGAAGAAGTGCTGGAAGTTTACGCCCCGTTAGCTTACCGTCTAGGGGCGGACAAAATTAGGGTCCAATTGGAAGATTTAGCCTTTCAAGTCCTCAATCCGCGGAAATACCGGGAGATAGTGGATTATCTGGAAGAAGGGCGGGAAGAGCGGGAGAAAGAAGTGGAGAACTCAATAAATCTAATTAAGAGTATTCTCCCGGCTGATATCCTCCTAATTTCTATCAAAGGACGGTCCAAAAATATTTACAGCATTTATAAAAAAATTAAGTTTCGGGGAGTAGGGCTGACTGAACAATATGATTTGTTAGGAATTAGGATAATTGTTCCTGAAATCAAGGATTGTTACGCTCTGTTGGGTCTACTTCACGAAAAATTTGATCCTATCAGCGGCCGATTGAAAGATTACATTGCCAATCCTAAACTTAACTTTTATCGTTCGATCCATACCGGGGTAAAGCTGCCTAATGGAAAAGTTTGGGAGATTCAAATTAGAACTCCCGAGATGGACGAATTTGCGGAGGAAGGTCTGGCTGCGCATTGGAAGTATAAGGGCATTAAATCTGAGCATTCCTTTGAGAAAAAAATTTCTTGGCTTAAAGAAGTTTTGGAGTTGCAGAAAAGTGAAAGTGATAAAGACAATTTAGATAATTTGAAAGTGGATATATTTGGTGATAAGATTTACTGCTACACCCCTAAAGGGGATGTTAAAGAACTGTCCTTAGATTCAACTATTTTAGACTTTGCTTTTGCGGTGCACGAAGATATCGGCAGCAAATGTGTTGGAGCTAGAGTAAATGGAAAATTTGTTCCTCTGAAACAGGTTCTGCATTCCGGGGACGTAATTGAAATTTTAACTAATAAAAATCAGCGGCCGCGTAGATCTTGGATTAAGTTAGTTCAAACTTCTCGAGCTAGGCAGAAGATCAGGAAATCGTTAAAAGTAAATGAAAACTTATCGGCCTTCCATTACCGATCTTGGAAACCCGTGCTTAAGGAAGAAAGCGGGGTGCTGGTTAATTCAGAAGATTTTCCTAAAGCTGTCTGTATTTTGGCTAAGTGCTGCCATGCCCTGCCGGGAGAAAAAATAGTGGGAATTGTTACTAAGCGCAGGATGATTTCAGTGCATAAGGAGGACTGTCGTACCGCGATAAAAGAACAGGGTAGGTGGGTTGGGGTGAAGTGGAAAGATACTTTTAATCAGAAGATTGAGTTCCAAGTTGAGTCTTTGGAACGAAGCGGTCTGCTAGCTGATTTGCTGCATACTATTGCTTCGGCCGGGTTTGAAGTTAAGGAAGCTAAGGCCAAATTGGTTAATATTGGTATGGCTTTATGTACTTTTTTAGTCGTTCCCCGGGATTTGGATCAATTGAAGAAAATGGTGGAACGGATAATTAAGGTTAAGGGAATAAGAAAGATTTATTTTGAGTGAGAGGGTTAATATTGTAATCTTAAAATAGACTACTACGCCACTACTTTTATCATATCCACCACTCTGGAACTATATCCCCATTCATTATCATACCAGGCTACAATTTTAAGAATCCTTCTATCTACCACATTAGTTAATTTGGCATCAAAGATAGCCGAATGGGGATTATGGATAATGTCTGAGGAAACTAAATCTCCTTCTGAATATTGAATTATCTTGCGGAAAGAATTGGCGGATACTTTCTTAAATAAGGCATTCACTTGCTGTTCGGTAACATCTCGTTCTGTTTCAATCGTAAAATCAGTAACACTTCCATCTAATACTGGTACTCTAAAAGCCAATCCTCTAACCTTTCCCCGTAATTCCGGCATAGCTTCTACGGCCGCTTCATCTGCTCCGGTGGAGGTAGGAATAATGTTAACTGCCGCCGCCCTAGCCCGGCGCAAATCCTTGTAGGGACCATCCACCACATTCTGGGAAGCGGTATAGGCATGAATAGTAGTAAAAAAACAGCGTTTAACTCCTATGTGATCCTGTACTACCTTAAGTATAGGTGCTACACAGTTGGTGGTGCAGGAAGCATTGGATATGATGTGGTGATTCTTTTTTTGGTATGCTTTATCATTAACCCCTAAAACTAAAGTTATGGTGTTAGTGGGGCATACTTTCTCGGCTTCACATTTGCAGGGGGCGGAAATGATTACTTTTCTTGCTCCCGCTTTCAGATGAGTAGCTGCTTTAACTGGATCAACAAATTTTCCGGTGCTTTCTACAACCACGTCTATCTTCATTTTTTTCCAAGGAAGTTTTTCTGGATCCTTTTCGGAGAACACTCTGATCTTCTTTTTACCGATATGCAGAAATTCTTTATTGGCCGCTACTTTTTCTTCAAATATTCCGTGCACCGAATCAAATTGCAGCAAGTGGGCCAGAGTTTTGTTATCGGTAAGATCATTCACTGCCACAAAATTTATTTTTTTATCATTCCATCCGGCCCGTAGTACCATCCGGCCAATCCTTCCAAATCCATTTATGGCTACGTTGATCATTATAGTTAACAAAGAAGTTTTGGTTTATATAGTTTGGGGTGGGAGGTGTTTTTTGGAATGAGGACAATTTTAAACTGAAAGGGATTCCTTATTTCTGGTGGGGGAGCTTCTTCCTTTTTTCCTGTTCTGCAAGATAATTCTTTCTTGAAGTTACTGGACGACCTAATTCTTTCTCAGCGTCTATTCTCGCATTTCCTGCTACTCTTCCGCCTCTTTTAGCAGCATCTTTGCTTTTATCAAAAGTTTCTGGTTTTTCATCTTGTGAAAGTTCGGTTGTCATACGTTCACCAAGCATTGTAAAAATTAGCTCTAAATCATTCATGTGATCTCTTAAATTGGCTTTTGATTGTTTTGGAAGATTTTTGAATTCTTTGTATTCGCTCGGAGTCATTCCAAAGGTAGCTTTAGAAATCTCTGCTGTAAGAATGGCAAAATCTCTTTTTTCTTCAATACCTCTTTCTTTCCATTCATCAGTCAGATTTTGCCTTATGGCAATACCTCTTAATCGCTTATCAATCCAATCTTTAGGATAGCCCTTTGCAGAGTAAATTTCCTTCATTCTTTCCTGTGCAAGTTCAGGGTTTTCTATTTCATCAATTCGTTCTTTTCCTACTTCTGCAAGCCATCTTTTGAAAGGTTCAGCATTTTTACTTGGAATTGACTGGATAAGCCTAAAAACGTCTTTAGTATTACCAGCCAGAACCGGTCTATTTTTGCCTGTTTCAGTCAGCATTTCTACCTGGGGACAATTTGTCCCTAGGTAACTTCCAAGCTCTTCATCTCTTTTACGCAGTTTTTTCAGATAATCCGTAGGATTAACACTTTCTGTTAGAGCTTGGACTATATCAACTAAAGAATAATGCCACTCTTCTTTAAACCAGCTTCTTCGTATTTTCTTACTTTGGAATACTACTAATGCTTTGGATGTATCTGTCATGCTTACTTAAGAAAAGACGTAGTTTAAATATTCTACCTGTACGTGTCCAGTTGACAGTGGCTTTTTATTTAAGTAGCAATAGGTTATTTATTGGTGATAATCAAAATTTTGGCGTTTCAGGGGTTTTATATCTAATCCCATCGGGTTCCTACTCCAGTCCTTTCAGAAATCTCTCAACATCTCTCCAACCAATATCCGTTCTATAATGCAGATTGTTTCCTTCAATGTTTATGTGTGCCATAGCAGAATAAGCCCTTTGTTTTGCTTCTAAGATATTATCTCCTTCTGCAACAATACTAAACAATCTTCCACCATTGGCATAAAATTTTCCATCTTGAACATCTATGCCAGCACCAAACATCACAACCCCCTTCATTCCCATTGCTTCTTCAAGTCCATAAATTCTCTTTCCTCTTGCTTGAGAATAATCATTTGGATAACCTTTTGATGCACCCACAACACAAACTCTTGTTTTATTATCTTGGTGAATTTCTACTTCGTTCAATTTTCCTTCCAAACATGCCATTATTACATCAACATAATCAGTTTCTACAGAGGGTAAAAATACCTGGCATTCTGGGTCTCCCCATCGTGCATTATATTCTATATTCACTGGTTTTCCATCAACAACAATTCCCCCCAGATAAAGAATGCCTCTATAAATATTTCGAACTATAAACTTTTATTTAAAATACTCTTTAAGGTCTGCATATGCATAACCATCTTTTGTTTGTGTCTTAGGAGCGAACATATATTCCTGAACTAGTTGCCGATATCGTCTATTAACATCTTCATCATAAACATCGTAAGAGTTCTTGCCCCTCCATATACCTGCATGAGAATCATCTTCCTGCCTTTTTTTAGCTTCTGCACTTAATTGGACACGTGCTAAATTCAAAAAAGCTTCTCTAGCCTTACGTACTACTAAAGACAAATCCTTTTCTAAACTAGTCCGTTCTTGCTCTGCCGATTGATCCAACAGATACCCTAACATTTTTTCTAAACTCATATTTAACTTTTAAACAAGGCTGATTTATAAACTTTTCCTTCATAATCCCTACAAAATAGTCATCTTTTCCAGAAACTAATTTAAATAGCTCTGTTATTCTTAATTCCATGTCAGACCCCGTCACCATCCCCAGTACCGAAACTATCGAATTTAAGCCTGCGTTTATTGAACGCTATTCCAAACTCACTGATTTTGAAGCCTTCAAAAAGTATTCTTTAGCCTTTCTGCGCCGTTCGATTCGGGTTAATACGATTATAGATTCTGTTGCTAATGTTAAAAAATCACTGCAGGCCAAAGGCTGGATTCTCGAGCCCATTCCGTGGTGTAAGGAAGGATTTTGGATTTCCAATCCCGAAAGAAGGGATGTTGGTAATCTTCTGGAACATCATCTGGGAAAAATATATGTGCAGGAAGCAGCATCGATGATCCCTCCGTTAGTACTCCAACCTTGGCCTGGAGAATTAGTCCTTGACATGTGTGCCGCTCCCGGGAGCAAGACTACCCAGATGGCGGCCATGATGGAAAATAAAGGACTGCTTATAGCTAACGATTATAAGGGCCAGCGGCTGCAATCATTGGGCATTAATCTTCAGCGCAGTGGATTGACTAATACTCTGATAACTTTAATGTACGGAAATAGGTTTAAGGAATTTCAGTTTGATAAAATATTAGTTGATGCACCTTGCTCTGGAACGGGGACTATTAGAAAGAGTTTGAAAACTATCCGTATCTGGAATGCTAACATGATCACTAAACTGGCTAAGCAGCAAAAAGAACTGATTGAGGGGGCGTTTGGCAACTTAAAGCCGGGCGGGGAAATGGTTTATTCTACTTGCAGTGTGGAGCCGGAAGAAAATGAAGGAGTGGTAAATTTTTTATTAGAAAAGTATGCTGATGCCAAAATTGTTAAGATAAAATTACCTGGATTAAAAATATCTAAACCGATTATGGAGTTTAACGGGGTTAAATATAATTCCCAGGTGAAATCTACTCTCCGCATCTGGCCGCAGGATAATGATACTGAGGGATTTTTCGTAGCCAAGATACGAAAAGTAAAACCAAAATAATTAATTATCCAGACCCCTACTCTAACCAAGAAATGTTTTAATACTACCCGCCCTTTAAGAAAATAATGTTTGGATTGCCGCCGGAATTAGTTTCTAAAGTACATAAGCACAGCCCGCGGTTCCATAAAATTATCCAAAAATCACTTAAACCTAAGGATGAACCCATTTTAATAATCAGCGACCGGGGGTTAGGTCAAAATTCACTGGCCAGCATGTTTGGATACGGGTATTATCATTCTACCCTAAACAAAAAACTTAATGCGGAGATAGTATTCCAAGAAGTAAAAAAAGGTTTCATGGCCGCTGACGATCACGTTACTAAAGCTATAAATAAACTGGATAAGAGTAGTCTAATTATTGTAGCCGTTTCCAACAAATTAGGCCGGATTGGAGAAGAAAAAAGTTTTCGCACCTTATGTAAAGAGCGCGGCCATCGGTTTTTATCCGCTACTGGGTTAGGGGACGTGAGTGTAAATCATTTTGACCTCTTCCTGGAAGCTATGAATATAAATTATCGGCGGTTAGCCAAGAAGGGTTTAGCCATCAAGAAAAAGTGGGATAAAGCGGAACAAATACATGTTAAAACTTCCGCCGGTACGGACATAACTTTTGACGTTTCGGGGAAGGAAGCTATTGCCAACATTGGAAAATATCATGAACCAGGCGAGGGAGGCAATATGCCGGCGGGGGAAGTTTATATCCCGCCTAAAGGCATCACTGGAGTTAACGGAAAAATAGTGGTGGATGGAAGTCTTAAAACCGTGAATGGATCTTTATTGGTCAATTCTCCTTTGACTTTAACTGTGAAAGACGGGCGGGTGGAAAAGGTGGATGGGAAACAAGCTAAGTTATTGCTGCAAACTTTCCAAAAGTTTGAAGACCGGGCCCAGCATCCCGAACGAATAAGATTGATTAGCGAGTTAGGCGTGGGCATTAACCCCGGAGCAGTACTTATTGGTTCCATGATTTTGGATGAGAAAGTTCTGGGAACTGGGCACATCGCTATGGGAAGCAATTCCTGGTTTGGCGGAGATATTAAAACGGTGTACCACGGAGATCAGGTATTTAAGAAACCGGTATATTATATAGATGGGAAGAAGATGGAGTATTGATTCATCTCTCCCAAATTTCTTCCTTCTCCACATCCACCACTTTAGACGGCCGGCCTTTCTTCTCACCTTCGTCGATTAGAAAATCAACTTCCTTCTCTATCTCCTGATTAAGATATTCTGGTGATAACATAAATTCTTCACCCGATTTATTTACGGAAGTGGTTACAATTGGCACACCTATTTCCACTGCCAATTTACTAATCCAATGATCTGGATAACGGATACCGATAGAATCAATTTTTGGAATAACATTTTTAGCTAGGCAATTCTTATTACGCAGTTGTAAAATTAAGGTGTATGGCCCAGGAAGCTTAGCCAGCCATTTTTTGGATTTAGAAGTAATTATACAATTTTCTTCTACCCACTCTAAGCCGGGGATTATTATTGAAAATGGCTGTTCAGGGCGGTTTTTAATCATCCTAATTTTGGCTACCGCTTCTTTGTCCAGGGCATTGCAGCCTATCCCATAAATCGTATCGGTGGGATAAATAAAAATTGAACCTTCTTTGATTTTCTGAATTAAACTCTTCCGGTGAAGATGAAACTGTTCTGTAGTTATTATCTGCATAAGAAAGTGAAATAAGGGGACGGTTTATAACATTTTCCGTCCCTTTTCACTAGGTGATAGAGGTTGTGCTTTGGCTAAAATAAATAATTAATTCTTGCTGCTTAACCAATGGTAGTGCCGTAATCACTGCCATAGTAATCTTCTAAGTAAGTTTGTTTTCCACTTAGAACCGCCGGATGCGTCTCTAAGTTATCCTGGCTAAGGCTGTTATATTTTTCTAACAGTACAGAAATCCTGTGCTTTATGTTCATTGTATCCATCCCCCGCTAAATTGATAATTGAATGATTCTTCCATCGGTAAAACAGTTCGTTTGGTTAATTCTCTCAGTTGCTGCTCAAATATTTTTTTTATGGTTGTGGTTGAAAGATCGACCATTGCCTATCACCTCATTTTTTTTCTTTTTTTGATGAAATATTACTGTCTGGGGTGGTTTATATAGTCTAGCCGAACCTGACCAGTGGGGGTGTGGGTATAAATAAGAACTACTGAAAGCGAGAAATTTTAAGGAATTACAATGTTAGGCAGGGGACAGGAAGTTGAATTATTGAACTTCTAGATCCACAAACACTAACCCTCTTAGCACCCAAAATTACTAACTAAACAAATTTAAATTAATCCTAAAAAACTAAATTAAAACTCCATTCACTGCTCCTTCTTGTCCGGGTCGGCTGGTTATCCTGACTTTACCCAGTTTAGTCTCCACTACTGCTCCTTTAGTAAGGATGTTACGCCGTACTAAGTTAGGGTTGGCTGGATTTTCGATAACATTAACGATTTCCGTAACTACAGTTTTGCCCTTTTGAGCTACATTCACCTTATTTATGGCCAAAAGGGATAATTTTTGATGAGCTCCAATTGTTCTAATTTGGCGCACCCTTTTCTCCCCCAATTTGGTTTGAGCAGGGAAACCAGCTAATTCTTGGTTTTTCTTGCCCCGATAGGAGATGTATCTGCCTCCGGAAACTTTTCGCTTAGGTCGGGATTGAGTTCGGGCCATTTTAGGGTTTAATTAGGCAAGCTATTTTTAAATATTTTGGTTGTTTGGGCGTAATAGGGCGTTTGGGTGGATTTAATAGCTAGATTTTATTCTATCTTTTTATACCAATTATGGTCTTTTTCTGGCTCAAACCCCAGTCGTTGAGCAACTCCATCATATTTTTTTAAGGCCTCTTCTAATGATAAATGATGTATCTTATGCTTGGTTTTTATCCAATAATTATTTCTTCCGCCTTGAATTCCTATCCTCTGGTAACCTAATCGTTGTCCAATATCACTCGTCACTCCAACTAATAATTTTTGCCAGTCTAAGGGCATTAATCCTCGGGAAGAGCCTTTTTTTATTTTTCCTTCCTCATCATTCAGTACTACACAATTCTGTCCAATTTTGATGGTTTTAATGGTTTTTATGCCTTGGAGTTGATAGATCATTATAGTCTGGATATCACTGGGAGATATCCCCACTACTGCATTGAGTTTTTCGTGGTAAATTAATCCCAATCCTACTGGGGAATCTAACCACACTACGTATTTCTCGCTTTTATTATGGTTATATCTTTCAAACCAAGTAACTTCACGTCCGGAAGGATAATCTTCAGAAGTTGTTAAAGGAGTAAGAGAATAATGTTCCAACCTTTGGTCTGACAATTTTATTCCCTCTCTAGCATTTTCCCGTAATTTTTTCGGCAAGTCAATAGAATCTGCAATTCCCCCTTGTATAGCTTCAATTAATCCAAAAATATTTTTGACCATTGCGGCTTTATCATTTCTCAAAACTCTCCACGCCGTCAATCTGGCCTTCTCTAATTTTTGTGGATCTCTGCCCGTAATTCTTTGAATGCCTTCGGCAATAATATCTTTCCGGGTTGAATAAGGGTGCTTAACCCAGGTCCACATCAAGGCATCATCCCCCAGTTCTCTATGTACTACTTCGGCAGGAATATAGGCTAAGATATTAGATAAGGAAAAATTTTTAACATCAGAATCTAATGTTTCCATTGAAAAATTAATTGGCGGATTAAGCTTCAAATCATTCAAACAGTCATAAAAGTCATATCCTTTGATTTCAAATTCTTCTTTTATTCCATACTGTTGCCAAAGTCTTTCGATAACTTCAATAGTGTTATTCATAGAGGATCAACTAAAAAAAATTTAATCTTTTCATTTAAACCTTCCTCTCTCCGCTCCAAAGATCTTTTCCCTTAACTTGCTATTGCCATTCCAATCCAAGGCTGCTTCCAGCACTTCCTCCAATATTGTAACGGGAACTATTTTTACTTTAGCCAACTTATCCTTATCAATGACAATATCCTGTAAATTGGATTTAGGCACAATAACTATCTTAATCCCTGCATCAATGGCTGCTTCCACTTTAGATGATACTCCACCCACTGGCAGGACTTCTCCTCGTACCGACAACGATCCGGTCATGGCTACTTCCTGTTTTACAGGTATTTCTTTAAATGCTGAGATAATTGAAGTGGCCACCGCAATGGAAGCCGAATCTCCTTCTACACCTTCATAAGTCTGCAGGAATTGGACATAAATATCCCGGGTTTCTTTGATATCTTCTCCAAAATATTTCATGATAATGGCCGAGACGTTTTTGACTGCTTCTTTAGCGATATCTCCCAATTTTCCAGTGGCGATTATCTCGGAAACTTTACCTCCAAAGGTAACTGCTGATTCAATAGGAAGCAGGATTCCCGAATAGGCCGAACCGCTGCCAATTACTGCTAAACCATTAACTCTACCTATCCGTTTTCCAGTGGTTATTATAACTTCATATTCTTTTTTTCGTTCGATGTGCTTATCAGCAATCTGCTGTTCCAATGGTCTAGCGATTAATTTAGCTCTGGCCACATGATCTCCGGTAACAGCGGCCGAATTTTCTTCCTTAGCCAAATCTCCCGCCGCTCTTACTAAACCTCCCAATCCTCGTAAATGCAAGGTAAGATGTCCTTTGCGGTTGGCTCTACGTTTAGCCTCTTCCATAATGGCTTGAACGCCAGTTAAATCAAAGTGGGGTATCTTGCCTTTCTCCTTAGCCACTTCTTGGGCCACAAATCTAACAATTTTAACTCTATTTTCCTTAGTATCCAGCATGGTTTCATTCACGTAAATTTCATATCCATAACCTCTTATTCTTGATCTTAGCGCTGGATGCATGTTTTTGATAGTTTCTAGGTTTCCGGCGGCCACTAGGACAAAATCACAGGGGACTGGTTCGGTTCTAACCATGGCTCCTGCTGATCTCTCCGATTGGCCGGTAATGGGAAATTTCTTTTCCTGGAGGGCCGACAATAATTCCTGCTGAGTCCGTGGATGGAGTGTGGCAATTTCATCTACAAACACGACTCCTAAATGGGCCTTATGGATCATTCCGGCCACTACCCGCTGGTTGGCCGGAGTTCCCAACCCTCCTGATTGAAAGGGGTCATGTAGCACATCTCCTAGCAAGGCTCCGGCATGAGCCCCGGTAGCATCAAAGAACGGAGCTTGGTTTTTGCCAAAATTGTCCACGATAACTTTAGCGGCGATAGATTTTTCTGGTTTGATAAATCTCTGGCCCATGTTGATCATCATGCTTACACCTACCAATACCAGCATGCCTACGATTAAACTGGAAGCAGTCATGATAGACGCTTCAATAGTTCCAAATTTACTGTAATACGACCAAGTGAACCAAGGTGCAGCCAGCATAGCTAGAAATACAATCAGCATCAAGAAATTATTATTTTTTTTAAGCTGCTTGCTGTCAAACTGAGTGCGGTTGACTTCTTCCCTTCCTTTGCCGGCCTCTACTTCCTTGATTAACGGATAATTATCATCGTTAGCGTTGGGCAGGCAGAGAATGTCCTTCAACTCGGATTTAGGCAGCAATTCCGCTAGAGCCAGTCCCAGCATGGATTTACCGGTGCCCGGTTCACCGATTAACAGAACGTGCCGGCGCTGCTGGGCAGCTTTTTTGATAATTTTTACGGCTTCATCTTGGCCCAGGACTTGATCAACTATTTTCTCTGGAATTTTAATATGCGCTGTAGTTTTCATTTATAAAAGTACACCCTTCCCTCTGGATTAAGCTGGGTTACTTGATTTAAAAACCTTGCGGTATTTTAGACTTAATTTTAAGAAACATTTATAAGTGAGTCTTTTTCTAGTGTGTTTATGATAAACATGGCAGTGGATTCGATCCGTAAGCAAGGGGAGAGGCTGTGCATTGATCGATATATACGCAATAGGACACTTTTATTATCACAACATTTTTTTACAAAAGACCCTGGTGGTGATAGTGTTCTTCCTTATTTGTTTGGAGTTCGAACACTGGATTTAGAAGTAATACGAGATTTTGCTTTTGATCTACAGATTGATACAAAAATCAAGTCGTTAGCTCTTTTCGGCTATAATGCTTTACATTACAATGAGGTCCTTTATCATTCCATTTTAGCTGAAGGAGAGTTTCAGAGCCGTTTTAAGGACTTAGTTCAGGGCATGGTGGATGGTTATGCCACATTTTTAGAGCAATATCCTCGTATGGAAAGAATAACTGTAGAAGAGTCAGGAATGGTTTTGGAAGAACTGGGCTTAATTAGGGAGGTAATGGGTATGAGTCCCGCAAATGTATCCCCACTGAGATCAAGCAAGGCAGTATTCCAGTGTGCACATTCCTCTGCAGAACTCTCTAAAATCTTTAGAAGCGAAGCTTATGAATACCTTAGTCCTAGTAAGGATATAATTTGGGAGGAAATGGCGCGAGCTAAGCGAGCTCCTCCCGGATCGTCAATGAGAACTTCTTATTTTGATGACTGGGAGTATTTTCAGAGTTGTTTACCAAGGTAGGAATAAGTTTGAATTTCAATAGAATTTTACTCACTCCTTCTTCTCTTTCAACAGACTAATTTTAATTTCACCAAAAGCCCCTTCCTGCTCCATTTCTACTTTGTGCTGGTTTTCCAAATGCAGCAGCGGAACAAAGGTGTATACTTTGTCTGATTTTTGGGCATTAGCGGGCAGAAGTTTAGTAAAAACAATTTTTTGGTTTTTATCCTTATTAGAATAATAAACTACCTTGTGATAAACATCACGGATGACTTCCATGATATCATTTTTCCGGTTGGGAAGGTTGAATCTTTGCGGTCTTATTTTATCTAAAATTTTCTTTTTAGAAGTTAATGCCCGCTGCAAGGCTTCAACTAAATCGTGGATCGAAACTTTCCTGTTCCTAGGCTGAGGATTTCTGGGGATAAGGGCGTAACTTTCACCCTTGCCTTTTTTAACAGTCTGCGGTCCAAATCCCAGTTCGGAAAAAAAGTCTTCATCAAAGGGCATTTCTTCATCATTTTCCTTAATCAGGCTGTCAAAACGGGCGATATCTTTATCTACTAGATGAGTTGATTTTATCTTCAGCAGAATTGCAGCGGCTAGAACAATCTTCCCGGAAACTTTAAGATCGTGATCCTGCATCTCTTTGATAACTTCAATATATTTATGGGTAAGCAGGGTAATGTTGACGTTCCAGGGGTCCATCTGCTCGGTTTTAACTAAGTCATAAAGAATATTCTTCCAGCTGATCTCTTCTTCATTTAACAGCAAATCAAATATCTTTTCCTGCATCTTAGAATAAAATGTTTTTCTGTTTTTAAATGATGTGGTTTTTTGTAAGCGCCGGGTGTAGTTATTTGCTTAAGGCTAATACTTGCCTGTGCTGTAATCTATCTTGGCACCGTTAGAATTAATTATTTCTGTTGAAAAAGGATAAAACGAGGTTACCTCTATTTGCTTGGAATTAAAATCTTCGCCTGAAGATATTACCTCTCTTCCTTCAGCCATCATACTCAAAAAATTGGCTAAATTATACTCGTTTTCTCCGCCTCTTCCGGTAGAGCAGGACCATAAGAATATTTTAGCCTTGGGATTAAGGTAAGACAGCGGAATTTCAATTTCTATATCTCCAAAATCCAGGGTTTGGGTTTCATCACTGCCGTTAGATCCTAAATATAATAAATGCTGCTTACCATGTCCCGCCAGAACCAACAACTCAATGTTAGGAATAGATCGTATTTGAGTATAAACCTTTTCTTCATATTCGACTATGGAAGTTTTAACATCGTATACTCTCTGTAGATCATTAAAGAAATCTAGCGATGGCTTGTTCTCAAATGCCCACCCAAAGTGATTATAATCATGGTAGGGAAATATGACTACAGCATTAGGTTTGTTAGTATCTTCCAACACTCCTACTATATCTGTTAAAGAAAGATTTAGCTGTTGGGACCTATAAATCTGTATTCCATCATATCCCAACTGGTGCAGGACTTCGGCTTACCCTGGTACTCCACCTGCTTGAATAAACGCATTCAGTCCATGTTCATCAAACAACGGCCGGCCTAAATTATCAATTAGTTTTTCCACTTTGTTTTTATCAAGGTAGAAAATAGACTCTAGAACATTCCTTGTGCTTTCACTAGTGGACAAACGATCACCTCTTATTGATTTAGCCTTTATTTCTGAAGAGATCAAGTTGGAGTTAATGTCTATACTTCCTGCCGCTTCCTCCCTCTTAGAATTAGAAGGGCTGGAATTATCATTACACCCCATAGGAAGCAAATTAAATAAAATACCTAACACCGCTTGGTTAAATTTTCCCATCTTTAAAAAAGAGTGGGCCCGGCCGGATTTTCGCAGGAAAAATTCCCTCTCGAACCGGCGACTAACGCCTAACTTCTCCAATTATGGATTGTAAGGGCGCTGTCATAGCCACTAGACCACGAGCCCAATATTTTACTGGTTGATGTTCTTTATTTAAAAATGTTTTTCTTGTTTTTGGATCTGGTGCGTAAAAATCATTAAAAATTACCCTATTTCCACTTCCATGGCAAGTTAAACCTTCATCAAGCGGCTAAATTCCAATGTTTTTGGGCTATTTTACATAACTCTTCCTACTTCAAAAAATCTTCTTCGTAACTAATCCGTTCATTTATTTCTCCTCGTAGATTAGAACTTATAAGCTCTTTAACTTTATCTTTAGGATAGTTAGCTAGCAGCCAGGCCAATTTAACTAAAGCCGTATTAGCCAGCATATCCTTGCCGGGTATTATTCCTAAATTTAGCAGATCCCTGCCTTTGTCATACACATTTAAATTAACTCCTCCAAACAGGCATTGGGTGGTCATCACCACGATACAGCCCGAATCTATTACCTCTTTGATTGCAGGATAAATTTTTTTATGAATTTCCGTCTCTGGATTAGGAGCTTGCCCCGGGGCATGTCCTAGTCCGGTGCCTTCAATAATTAGTCCTTTATATCCTTTAAAGAAAGAAAACTGCTCCGGAAACATGTTCAGATGGATTTTTAACAGACCAACTTTCTCCTCCAGTTTAGGTTTGATTAACAACTTATTTTTATCTTTGGAAGATACATACTTCGAGGTCAAAAATTCAACTTTTCGGGTATTATAATTTACTTTGGCTATAGGCTCAGAATTAACTGCCTTGAACGCATCCCGCCGGGAAGAATGCAATTTATAAGTTTTAGCTGCCGGCAGAATTACACAATTTAAGTCCTCATCGTTTCCATGCATGCAGATACCAACTCCGGTAAAATCAGACTGGGCAATAAATTCGGCGGCGCAAATTAAATTCATGCCGGCATCCGAACTTCCCCGATCTGAGGACCGTTGCGAGCCGACCACAATTATGGGGACTGGAGATATTTCAACCATGAAACTTAACGCTGCGGAGGCTACCGCCAAATTATCAGTGCCCATGCCTATAATTAGGCCTTTAATCTCTTTGTCCAAGGTTAATTTTTCTTCAATTTTTTGGGCAATTTTAGTAAGATTGGCAAACCGCAGATCGTCTGACCACATTTGAGAAATTAATTCTGATTCTATCCGAGCGATAGGGGATAATTCCGGAAATAGATTTATCAAATCTTTGGGAGAAAAGCTGGAGGTTACTCCCCCGGTGCGGTAGTCTACTTTAGAGGCTATCGTGCCCCCTGTATGCAGAATTAAGATTTTAGGTAAATTATTATTGGTCCTTATTTGTTGGATCGATTCGGATTTAGTTTCTTTAGGTTTAGATTTTTCTAAAACCACTATCTCCTTCACTTCTTTTTTAAATACTCCCAGATTATATCCGTTACTCATTTTTATAATAATTGTATCCTCCTTGGGGCTGGGAACTAGAATGCCTTCTATTGTTTCGCTAGAAGTGATTATTTTTACTTTATCTCCTGGAGTTGGCATTACTCAATTGAAATTAAGGAGCTTTATATAAATTATGCTTTATTTTGGCTAGTAGAAAAAAATATAAAACCAGCTATTCTATTACCACTTAATGCAATTAGCAACTTTTGGCGCGGGATGTTTCTGGGGAGTGCAAGACCAGTTTAACGCAGTTAAAGGAATAGTGAAAACTACCGTCGGCTATATGGGGGGGAAGACTAAAAATCCAACCTACGAGCAAGTCTGCACTGGGTCAACCGGCCATGTCGAAGTATGTCAAGTGGAATTTGATCCTAGGAAAGTTTCTTATGAGAAGTTATTAGATTTATTCTGGCAGGTTCATGATCCCACTCAATTGAACCGCCAAGGACCAGATGTAGGCCGCCAATATCGTTCAGTCATATTTTATCATACCGAAGAACAGCATCAATTGGCGAAGGAAAGTAAAAGTAAGATTCAGAAAAGTTATAAACCCAGAATAGCTACGACCATTGAACCAGCGGCTGCCTTCTATTTGGCGGAAGAATACCATCAGCATTACCGCCGGAAAACGGGGCGGAAAGTGTGTTAGAAAATTTAGTTTGAATATTGAGTAAGATGATGAGGTTATGTTAAAACTGAGGTTATGTTAAAACAAATTATTACTGCTTTAAGTGATAATCAATCTTATCCTCATCCGGTGGATAAGGTGGAAGTAATCCAGACTGCAACTTCAGTAGTTTTTTTAACCGGCCAACAAGTTTATAAGATCGGCAAACCAGTCAATTTTGGATTCTTAGATCTTTCAACTTTGGATAAAAGAAAACAAAACTGCCATAACGAAGTTCGGCTGAATAGTTTAGTTTCGCCGGAGATGTATTTGGGAGTTGTGCCTGTAATAAACCATAATGGATTCATCAGACTAAGCGGCGGAGAAAATACCACTGGAGAAATAGTAGAATATGCTACTAAGATGAAACAGTTATCTCAGGATAATATTCTGACTACGTTATTAAATCAAAATAAAGTCTCGCCGCAGCAGATAAAAAGATTGGCCCAGCAGATATTTAAGTTTCATTCTGAAGCTCAGAAGTCCGCGGAAATTTCCAAATTTGGGGAGTTGGAAACAGTGGCTGGCAATTGGGAAGAGCATTTTGAGCAGACTAAAGCGGCAGTGCCAGTGATGTTAAATCGGGAAGATTTTGAATTTATGGAGCAGAAAGTCCGTTCTTTCATCCAGGAAAATAAGAATTTGATTACTAACCGGATAATTAAAAATAATATTAGGCACGGACACGGTGACCTTCATTCTGGCAATATTTTTTTAGAAGGAAAAAAAATTACTCTTTTTGATCGTATTGTTTTCAATCAACGCTTTCCTTGTTCAGATGTTATTTCCGATTTGGCTTTCCTGGCTATGGATCTGGATTCGTTGGGGAAAGAGAATTTTTCCCATTTGTTAGTGGAAGAGTATCAGAAGTTAAGTCAGGATGAAGATATAGATAAATTGTTAAATTTCTATAAATGTTATCGAGCCTATATCCGGGCTAAAATAAATTGGTTCTTTTTTAATGAGGCTACTATTTCTGAAGCTGAAAAACTTAGTTGTAAAGAAACTTCTCAAAAATATTTTAACTTGGCTTTAAGTTATGCCCAATTATTTTAATTAATTTTTAACTAATATTTATTATTTTTTAAGGGTAGATAAGTACTCTCTTAACCGCTCTAGTATCTCTAATCTGTCCTGAGAGTAAGTCTGGGGTGAATTGTCATGATCTAACTGAAATCCACCACCATGGTCTCGTCCGCCTCCACCCTGACTTTTAGAAAATTGAATTATACTTGAACCTATTTTTCCTCCAGTGACCATTACTACATTAGGCCTTTGGGCATAAAATACAATACAGCAGTCTACTTTCTCCTCCACCGGATTTTTATTTTTAATTAATTGATCCTGCAGATGATCCAGGCCTGGTTTCATGTAGAGAATTCTATCCGAAAAAGCTGTAGCAACTACATAACCGTCCATCTCAACATATTCTAGGGATTGATCCATTTCCCTAATGGCCTTCTGCTTACATATTTGGAATTCTTGCACTATTTTTTTGTATTGGGGATTAAATCTGGGACTAGTTCTGATAGATTCAAACACTTTTTCTTCAGCTAAATCTACCACCAAGTCCTCCAGGTTAATTCCGGATAAAGTAATCTTGGACATGATATCCATTATACCTACCCCTAAAGAATACATCACTATATCTGTTTGGTTGTGAAAATCATGTACTTGTCCTATTTCGGATAAGAAAGACCCATAGTCATCCTCTGGATATTCTCTGGAAACTAATTTGGCAGCACAAAGGCCTTGACCTAACCTAACCTTCCAACAATATTCTTTTAGTAGGTCTTCGTTATCCCGGGAATCGTTATGGTGATCATACCAATTTAGAACATGGCCCTTACTGTTTAATTCTGCCAGGATTGGTTCGATGGAGTGATGATAAGAAAGATCTGCTACCTGGACCGTACCCGGAGAAAGGTTAACTAAACTTCGCAGATGTCCATTCACATCTCCATAATCTGCGTAAATGTGCCGGGTGTTTTTTTCGTTGCGCCGAAAGATGGCGTGGCACATTATTCCATCTGGATCTGCCCGATGGCCGACGATATAATTAATTGGAATCATTTTGAAGATCCTTAATTGCTTGTTTTATTTCTTCGCTGGGAGTAAATTTCTGGCTTGTTTTAACTTCTTCAGTGGGTATTGGCCTCTGAACCAGTTTAGGTTTATCCTCTTTTTTTAAATCTTCTGATTTAAATTTAACATTCCAGGTTTTATCTTTAATTTTGGCTTGAATGTCGTTTAAATCATAACCTGGTGGTTTAGGTTCCCATAACAGGCTATGCAGGTTATCATCCTGCATCCGGGGGAGTACATATACCCCCAAATTTCCTTCCGAGTTATCATCGGCCATTCCCGATTTAAGTATTAAATTTGTTCCTTGGGCGCCTAATCCTTCAAACACTAAGGTGGCAGCTAAAGACGCAGTGAAAAATAACTGAGCCGAATCTTCCGCGGACAATTTTTCTATATATTTCTCTTCCTGCTTGCTGTAAATTTCTATCTGCCCGGCCGCAATTCCTTTATTTGCAACTAGACATAACACTTTTTCATCTTCATAGATTATTTTTCCTTTAGAAACTGTAGTTTGCAAGAAACTGGGTCGTTCTCCCTTTCCCTGATGCCAAGATTCCGGATTTTGCTGGAAATGTTTCTGCATGATTAAAGGAAAATTTTTTTCCAAAATTTTCAATTTATTTTCATCTAATGAACTTTTACCGTTCCATAAAAAATTAAAAAATTTATCTCCTTCTTCCCGTGGAAACAGGTGAATCAGTAAATGGGCTGACCTTTGTCCGGCTACCCCGCCATTGGCGATAAATACATTAATCCCGGTGGAAATAAAGGCTTTTTTAACTGCTCCGCTTAATTGAGGCATAAGTCCAAAACAATGCTTAAATTCGTCGGGAGGAATATAGGGCAGGATAGGGTAATGTTCCTTAAGCAGCAGGACGGTGTGTCCTTTTATAGCTGGATAGATATCTAGAACTGCTAAACAGGACTCATCTTCAAATACTATTTTACTGTCAATTTCCTTGGACGCTATTTTACAAAAGACACATTGTTTCTTCTGTTCTTCCAGTTGAGCTTTTATTTCGGGCGAGAAATTCATTTTTTTAGGTTCATTTTTGGTTAGCCCTATAGTTACTAATAAGTACTAATAATACCCAAATATTTATAAACTATTTGTTGAAAAAAGATAGAATGACTTCCAGGCATATTGGTTATCAAGATATTATCTCCGCATATTCCTTGGATCATCTGGTTCAAATTTATTCCGAGCGGGGGCATTCTTTTAAGGATGAAAAAGATTTTCTTAGAAATTTAGATAAAAATTGGAACTCAGAAAGCAGAAGAATATTTGAGTCTCAGCCTGAAACAATCATCAAAGTTGACCGGCTGCCTTCGGTTGATGTTGTTGTAGATGGTGCAGTCTGCAATATTTATGGAATTATCCACAATGATTTTAGATTTAGTAACAAATACTTTAATATCGTGCGGGACACAATTGAATCTCAACCCAATCTTTTGTTTGAGCAAAATGTTGGTAAATTCCTTTTTCCTTTTGTAAATCCAACCTCCGGAATTGAAGTTCCAGATCATAGATTGCGTTCTAACTTTGATGAGGCTGGTTCTTTTTTTATGTCCGGGATTAGACAGAGTCTGATGGCTCAATTGCGGGTTATATCCTTACCGTTTTATCTAACCGCTCAAGTTACCGGGGCCTGGAAATATATTGCTCCAATAGTTCAAAGAATAAATGAGCGGCAGAAACAGATTAAACGGGATAAGACGTCTAAACATAACCTCAAAATATCCCTTTATTCAACTAAGATTGCCAATCTGACTTTGAGAGGTGAATATCCGGTTCTTAACTCTAAATTTGAGGGCATTTCTTATGAAAAAAATCGCTACACCCTCTATCCAACTTATATCTCTTTAGAATTGGCCCAAAGACCATCTAAACCAAGATATGTTGACTGTGCTAAACGTTCAGCTTACCTGGCCGAATTTCTTAGGGCTTGGAAGCCGGGGGAAGACAAGAGCATGGTGGTGGGCAGTGGGCATGTCATGGAAATAAAATATTTTTTAGAACAGGGCGTAAAGGATGCAGGAATAACTGATCTTGCTAACCAGCATCTAGATATTTTAACTAGTGATGCTGACAAGTATAAACGATTAATGCGCCCGCCTTTTAATAAGGCTATACTTAATCAACTCTTTTTTTATACTGGTTTTTTAATGCCTATCACTGCCGCTATCGGCGGGATGTACCTGCTATAATCTTTTAGAACTTTCTAGAAGCTGAGCTTTCCACTCGTGTATTCACGAGTGGTTAACATTATATTGAACATTTTCTGGAAAGCTCAGCGTCAGAAAACCGACCCGAGCGAAGCGAGTATGCAAGAAATGAGAAAACAATCTCATTTCTGCACAGAAATTAAATCGCAGTTTAATTTCTTGTGCCACCGGTCTATTGATCGGTGGTGGTCGGTTTTCTTTAACTTATTCATATTTTTATTTAAAAATTTAAGGTAGTTTTTTAAAGAAGTCATTGAATTTACAAAATATGAATGGTAATATTGACCTACGACTGGAACAGATACTAGCGACCGATTCAATAGAAGAATTAGAACAGCTAGCAACCGATAACGGGTATGATTATAAGGATGAAGAACAATTTTTGACAGATTTAGCACACCATTGGAAACAACTAAAGCAAGCCAATACGGCTGTCATCAAACAGATAATTACGGACGGCGAGCCCTTGCCAACCCGCGTTCCTTCCTTAGATGTAGTGGTCAATGGTAAAAATGTAAGTATTTATGGTGTTATCCACCACAGACTTGCTGGCAAGCATTATTTTGACATTGTTAGGGATACCGTTAACGAAAAGGAGAATTGGTTAATGGAAGACGCATTACCAAATATATTTTGAATAAAAAAAGAAGTAATTGAATTACCCGACTTAATGGCGACTGAAGCCGAGATAAAACAAAAGTATGCTATTAACATTGAGTCTTTAGTAGTGCTGCACCTTGGTTCACTGATTGGCGGTTTTCTATCGGGGGTAACTCTTCCTCTGCACGTTTATCTTAGATTTAGAAACGCTAAAAGAACTAGAACAATTTTAAATGAAATTGCAAAAATTAGCTTGTTTACTCCCAGATATGACACAATTATTCTAAATGAAAAATATGATAAAACATTTAACATAATGTTTGATCACCCATTTAACTTGCCAAGCTCCATATCTTTGGAATTAAAACAAGATTTAAATTTACCCCTAAATTCTGTGTTAGATCTTAGATCGGCTTATATGGCTGAATTCGCGAGGGAGTGGAAAAAGGAAGAAGACAGAAATATTTTAGTTGGTGCAGCGCATACTCCACAGATTAAATATTTCCTGGAAAAGGGAGTTAAGGACCAAAGAATTGTTGACCTAGCACATGAACACGCAGCTTTAGCCAAAGACGACTTGGATAAATTAGTTCATTATCATTCCAGTCCTACAATTAAATCAAATAAACTAAAGCAGGCATCGGCGAAAGCGACTTTTTATTCAGGCATGGGTATAAGTTTATATGGTGTGTACCAATTATTTTCTTAGAACTACTTCTTCTTATTCTTATCGACTTCTTTCGTTAATTTTAGCTTCTTAATTAATTCCTTGTAACGATTTCTGATAGTTACTTCTGTAACTCCAGCTACATCCGCCACTTCCCGCTGAGTTCGTTTCTCGCCGTGGATCAAAGAAGCTACATATAATGCTGCAGCGGCTATTCCAGTAGGCCCCCGTCCGGAAGTTAACTCAATATCTCTGGCCATTTCTAAAATCTCTACTGATTTAGACTGAGTTTCTGCACTTAACTTCAAGGCGGAAGCAAATCTAGGTATATAATCTGCCGGATTACTGGGCTTGATGCTTATACCTAATTCTCGGGTAACAAACCGGTAGGTCCGGCCAATTTCTTTCTTCTCGATACCGGAAGCTTCTCCCATCTCATCTAAGGTACGCGGGATTTCGTGCCTTCTACAAGCAGCATATAATGCTCCGGCAATAACTGATTCCATGGATCGTCCTCTAACTAGTCCTTTTTGCACTGCTAACCGGTAAACCCGGGCGGCCTCTTCTTCTACTGACCGAGGCAAACGTAAAAATGAACTAACTCGTTTTAATTCAGCTAAGGCTACTTTTAAGTTCCTTTCGATGGCCGTGCTTATCCGAATATTCCATTTACGTAACCGGAAAAATCTATCCCGTTCTTTATCTGAACCTAATTTATAAAAATCGGTAGTAGTACCTACTTCGGTACCTAAACCCTGATCAAATTGAGTCTGGCTGGAGGGAGCCCCGGTCCGTCTTTTTTGTCCGTCTCCGTCATCATCAAAATCCCGCCATTCCTGGGAGAAATCTACCATCCGGTCTTCAATAACCAATCCACAATCTCGACAAGTGGTTTCCCCTTTTTCCACATCTCTAAAAATATTCTTACTGCTGCATTCAGTACATTCCTTAATGGTCGTTTTTCGTATCATTGTGCCGTTCTCCCAGAATCAAACTAGCAATAGTTTTAAATATTCAAGTAAAATATACTTTATAAATGTTTCGGTATTTTAGGCACCGTTCTGAGATTCTTGGTCACTTCTTTAAATCAAAGAAAACAGTCTTTTGGCACTTTTTTTAGTCACTTTTAGGATAATTTAGTCCTAAATATCCTCAACACCTTAACATAAATGTTATTCAGTCCTCCCAGCCTAAATATGACCACTTCCTTAACCCCCGCCTTGGCCGCTGTTTCTAAATCATCCGTCAGTTTTTTGCTAGACAATAGGGGCTCATTTCCTCCAATACCCCGGGCAATGGTTCCATATGCCGCCAGGTAATTATCACCTAACTTTAATTTACCTCTTTTCAACTCTTGATTTAAAAATTCCGGACTGAAGTTATGCAGTGAATGATAAAACATCTTTATCACTTTCACTTTTTCCGATTGGTAATGCAGCCCCAGAAATTCAAACATCTTTTCTTGAATCTTTCCCTGAGGATAATATTCTGCTAGGTAAATCTTTCCGGGATAAGTTTGAATGAATTTTTTGATTAAAGACCTATTCCGGTAAAAATTGAATAACTGGGTCAAGTATAAGGTTGGATTCTTAGTGGTGGGAAGTTCTAAATCCAGCATTACTGAAGTGGACGTTTTTTTCAATTCGTTAAAAATTCTCTTTAGGGCTGCCCTTTGAGAAAAAGAAGAAATCCAGTACCCTTCTTTTAATTCTAATAAGGGCCAATAGATAAATTCAGTGATATTCTTATAGTTTAATTTTGACTGGATCAATTTAAATTGTCTCAAACTTTTGGCGGCAAGGTACAGTTTAGTTGGCCAGTTAACTAATTTTATTTTTTCGAGATTACTTTTAGTTGGAAATTCTTCAAAAAAACTGATTAGCATGGAACTGGTAGTATTTAGTGATTTAAATATTTTGTTGGAGTGGCGGATTAAAACAGGCTTTTATTCAATCCCCTCTAAAACAATCCTCTTTTCAAATCCTCCCCGTTCTTCCGCTTTCTTTTTACGCAGCAGTTCTAGGTCCTTATCATCTACTTTCTTAAGTTTAGCTAGGGCTTTAATTACTTCCAAGATATCAGCCAACTCTTCCTCCGATTCATCTTTTAGGAACTCCTCCACTTCTTCCTGCAATTTTTCTTTTAATTTTTGATGATACTCTTCTTCGGAAGCTATCCTAAAGATAGGAATAGACCCTTTACTTTGGATTATTTCGGGAATTCTGTCGCGGACGAGTTTGGGGTAAGGCATTTAGATCATTAAAATAGGACTAAATATTTATAAATATAACCTAAATTTTAGTCTTATGGAACAATATTTACTCTTATACTCTGGTCGTCACTTGGATGCGTTGTGTATCCGCTGGGTTAATGGTCCAGAAAATAAAGGTAATTGCCGGGTGGAAGCTATTTTAGGCAGCACTAATTTGGATGAACACCAAAATAGTACCTCTCGTATGGTATATTCTGATTCTAATCCTCTGACTCTAGATCTAGCTAGGACTTTTATTGCTCAAAATTCCCAGTTGTTAGGCAGCAATATTAATGATTGTGTGGGATTATATTTGAGAGCCCAAAATCAAGAAATAAATTTTGCAGAAGCGGTTAGGGTAAAATCTAAATAAATTTTAGTTATATAAAACTTTGGAAGTCAGCATATTTTTTCTTAACCTTCCCACATCCTTCTATAAACTTCATGCCCGTGCTTGGCAAAGTTTTCAAAATATCCTGTATACCATTGGTTGAGTGAAATTCCAGCTTTTTCAGACTCTTGGATATCCTCTATATTTTCAATTCCACCTGTTCTTATAACGTGAAATTCCTGTTCCGGCGGTCCGGCTTGAACATACTTCACCGCTCGACTGCATAAATCTAATGAAGATTCAGCCAACGGCCGGCCGCTTATTCCTCCACCAAAAGTTTGAGTAAAATAATCAAACAGTTTTCTTTCCTTAGGATTAATTTTTTCTCTTCTCTTCAAATAAGCGGTGGAAGTATTGCCAAAATTTACCCCGTCATAACCTAAATTAAACAGTGTATCCAAGATGAACGGAACTTGCTTTGGGTTAGTATCATTAGATATTTTTACCACTACCGGAAGTTTTCTGGTTCTTTGATTTAAGAACTGCCCCTTAACATACTTAAGCCTATTAACTAGGTCGTCATCCTGTGGTTTACCGTGAGAAGTATTTGGGCAGCTTTCATTAACTTCTAAAAAATCAACTCCTGCCTGATCATATAATTTTAGGCCTTTAACTAAATAATTTAATTTTTCTTCTCCTTGCAAATCCGGCGAGCCCATTATGCTCCAGCCGACAGGCGTTCCAGCAATTCTTTCTAGCTGTTTTGCTCGCTCTGAATTAACTTCATCCCCATCATTAGGCAAACCTAACCAATTGGAAGCGGCCTGGGATTTAGGATAAGGAACAAAGGGCAGATAGATACCTTCTTTTTCATTTCCAACCCGAGGATTCCAGGTTCCGGTTCCGCCTAAGTACGCTCCCGCACCCTGCCTAGCAACCATAGCATACCCTTCGCTGTTTTTGAACATTCCGGCGGAATTCATTATTGGCGAACGAAATTTTATTCCCCATAATTCTCTAGCCATATCTTCCGGTGGGTGATATTCAATTGTCGGAAAATCGTGTTTTAACTTTTCTAAGAACTCTAATCTTCCAGAAGAATATTTGGAAACTACGGTCGCAGGCGGTAGTTTAGTCAGCAGAGACCGGAGTCGGCTTTCCCACTTAGCTAAGGTGGAGGCTTTCATTTTTTCCACCCTAATTCTTGAGCCATGTTTTTATAGGGATCAAAAGGATAATCTGCTCTTCTATCTTTCAGCTGCCGGCGTGTTTTTTGGATATCAATCCCAAATCGTTCAGCAATATTATTAAATGTTAAATCTTCAATCAGTTTATCTGAGAAATCTTGCTGGCGCAAAAATTCTTCAAATATAGGCCACCAGGCCAGTCCAGGTATGCCTGACATATAAGGATTGGCCGTTTTATCACTTAAAGTATGAGGGGCATGATCGGTCTCGATCCAGTCAATTTTTCCTTCTTTTAGGTATTTAAAAACTTCTTCCCTCGACTCCGGCGATCTTAAGGGCGGATTCATTTTTAACAGCAGGCCGTTATCACCATACATCTGAGTCCAATCATAAATGAAATGATGCGGACAGATACCGGAAGAAACATCCAGGCCATTTTCTTTAGCCTCAACTACTAGCTCTACTGCGGTAGGGGAGGAGATATGGGCGATATGCAGCTTTCCTAGAAACCCAGTTTTTTTGGCCAAATCTAATTGGTCTATTACTGATTCAATTTCTGCTTTTTCTGGCCGGGCAAAACAATGAGTTATGGGGTGGTCAGGATTCCAGCGGTGATGATCCAACTGGCATTCTTTTTCACAGTGCACTGCTAGAACTCCGTCATAACCTTCCCGGGCTAAAGTTTCATAGACCATTTTCTGGTCTTGCTCGGTGATAACTCCCAAATTTCCTACCGAATGCCCGGCATATAACTTCATCCCGGCAACTGACTTAAATTCTCTATAGGCTTCAGCTGCCAATTTAACTTGTTCTGGGTCAGCAGTTAATCCCAGGTAAAGTCCATAGAAGACACCCGGAACATTAGCTTCTTTAGCTGCTTTCAATCGGTCTAGAACAACTTTCCGAGTAATGATTGGCGGATCGGTGTTAGGCATATCCAATATGGCATCTAATCCCGAATCAAAAGCCACTTCCAGTCCGTGTTTGATAGTTTCCTTATGCCGCTGATTAAAATCACGCAGATGAACATGAGAATCAATATACATTTATTTTGGAATAAGTTAAATGTTTAAATGAATTGTTGTAATAGAATTGTTGTAATAAGGGTGTATCAAATTTTTTTCTTAATTTCATCCCTAATTTTAAATAAAATCTCTGAAGAAATATTCCTATCTAAATCTATAAACAGCCCTTTAGGATTAGGATCAGCAAATTCAATTCCATAAAATTGTTTATTCTCTTTATGCCTAGGTACTAAATGAGCATGCAGATGCGGCCATAAATTTCCCAGAATAGCCACATTGGGCCGGCATTCTCCATATAGTTCCTTAACCGTTCTATGCCAGGAAGGAATGATCTTAAAAAATAATTCTTCTGTTTCGGCTGGATTAATATCTGTAACTATATCTGCTTCTGATCTTAAAGCGGAAGCATAACATCGGCCTAAATTTGGAAATTGTGATTCATGTAAATACAGAGCCCAATGTTGGAATTGTTTTATTAGCAGCTGATTGTAGTCCATTTTATTTTTAAAGTATTATACTCGACCATCTTTGCCGCTATAAAAAATTCTAGCTAGTTTTTTTATTTCTTGGCGGTGATCTGAATCCAGAAACCCTAAATTATCCCACTGACCAATGTTAAATTCAATTTCTTCTAGAGAGGTAGTTGAAGGAACCTTCTCTGCTAGCGTTATATGGTCAAAATGTTTATCTTTGACTATTTGAAAATTTTTAACCCCCCCATAAAAAACCTGTTGGGGAGAGATTAATTGACCGGCAAACGATCTTGGAGTGCCGCATTCTGAATTATTAGTGCAATAACCGCCCGCAGTTACTAAAGCCCCTCTAGTTCCCGGTATTCTGTCGCCTGACATGTAAATTAAAGCTAACTCCACTTTTTCTCCGTCTTTAGTTCCTTCTACTCTATGTAATAATCTAATTTCGTCCCAAGCTGGATCAAAGGGTAAACCAAGGTAATCAAGATGGTTGTTAATCAGTTCAATTAAGCTCCCAGTAATTAATTTTTTATCTGCAAGGGGTTCAATTTCTTTTAATTGGCTTCTGAGTTTAAGATAGGTATTAAAATGGCCGACATCTACTTTGCCAAATGTACTAACCATCATTTTCGTTGCAGCTCTTAATTTATTTTCAGCTGGTGGTTGGATTTTTAGGTTAATAACTTCGGGGAATCCTTCCAAAACTTGTTCAACTAATTCCTCTGCTAAGTTTTGTAAATTGCTCACTACCGTAACATTTAGGGTAGTAAACCCCTTCAGATTAGGCTTGGAGGTAAGATCATAAAAAGTCTCTTCAAATACTGGTCGTTTGCCGTAAGTTAAAGTCACATCCGCAAATTTAGAATTTTCCTTCACTAATGCTTTATGTCCTTCTATTCTAGGCGTGGTGATAACATAAGGGAAGGTTTTACCTGCTAACTTTTCTACTCGGCTTAATATTCCTTCAATGTTAAGATTCTCTGGAACTGCAACATAAGCCGCCTTTATACGATTTCCACTAATATTCGTTATTATTTGTGCCATAAATTATTTGGTCATTGAGTTAATTTTTAAATCTTCCGTAAGATAGGTGCTGTCCACAAATGTCTTCAATTATGGGCTGACCAGTAAGATAATACCCCGGGACGGATTTAGACAATTATTTAAACCGTTTATCATCAAAAATTACATCTTACTAACTTAAAAACAGAAAAAAAGAAACATTTATATACCTTAAAAAAATCATTTTAACTATGGATACAAGGGGTCAGCTGTTACAAATTGAGTTCAAGTACTTCTTTGTAGGATTAATTATTGGTCTGGTTTTAGCTTTAGTATACATTTATTTAGGCAACATTGGAACTGTACCTCAACTTTCTTTCATCTGTCCAGCGATTGCACCTTAATTTTCTTTAGGATTAAATGTTATATATCTACCAGTATAGAAAAAGTTATAATAGCTTAATCGTTTGAAAATAAGTTTAATTGAGGTGTTATTATGGATGTAGAACGAATTCAAAAAATAAATAATTTAGCTTTGGAATTGATGAAACAAGGTTTAGCTGCCAACCGGGAAGAAGCCGTTATTGATGCCGAAAAAGTCTTCCGAAATAAGGATAGTGAAGTTTATAGTTCTATGCGGGAAACCTTAGTTAAAGTGGAAGCAGCCAAGGAAGAAGCCCGTGAACCCAGGCGCACAGAAGGGAACATGGTCGGCAGTTTATCCGAAGACAAAATCGCTCAAATCTTAGAAAAAAATACTGCTTATTTAGTAAAAAAAATAACTGAATTTTCAGATAAAGTAGCGGCCTTGGAAAAAGAGCTGTCTTCCATCAAAACCAAGTTGACTTATCAAAGTCTGCCTACAGTAAACGACATCCGATCTAAGGGTGTATCGGTTCCTCCAGTTCAAGCTAAAGAGGATGCGCCCAGGTCCAGCCATCCTAGATCGGGAAATTATAATGAAAATGATGTTTCTATCGAAAAATTTTTTTATATGGGGAAATAAGCCCATTTTTTTTTTTCAATTTCTTACTGTTTCTAGATTTATATATTCTAGAACCCAAAGTTTTAAAAACATTCACCACTTTTAAATAGAAAATGGTTTCAAAAATAAATTATGTTATCTTAACTGCCCTATTAGTACTGCTAAGCGTAAGTTTAGTTTCAGCTGCTGTAACTGTAGAAACTGCCGATTTAAAGAAAGTAGTAAATTATGAAAGTCTGGAAGATAATGATGATGAGATGGCCGTAAGTTATTCTATTAGCCTTACCAACTCGGGGACTACTAATGAGAGCCTTAGCCTATCCTTGCAGAATTTAGCTGCCGGTTATGATTTAACTGTAACTCCTTCCATCCTCCAATTAGCAGCCGGAGTAAGCCAGGACATTACAGTTTCTGGAAATATACCAGTGGATGAGGATCAGGGAATTCATACTGTTGGAAAATTAAAAGTTACTTCTGCCAGCGGGGACGGTTTGTATGATCTGCAAACTGACGTTGAATCCATGGTGGATATTAAACGAATATATGTGTATGTCAATGGAAATCTGGAAGATAAGGTAACCAGCAGCCAGGATAAGGTCAAGGATCTTAAACCGGGTGATGAAATTGAATTAAGGTTTGAGATTGAGAATTTATTTGATA
The DNA here is from genome assembly GCA_035289845.1 of Candidatus Nanoarchaeia archaeon. Taxonomy (GTDB): domain Archaea; phylum Nanobdellota; class Nanobdellia; order Woesearchaeales; family GW2011-AR9; genus DATDWB01. The sequence goes on from DATDWB010000038.1 coordinate 48,513, forward strand.
ACAATTATGACGAAGGAGACTTGGAAGGAGAAATTACCCTAACTTTAGATGACAGCGATTTCGGCGATGACGAGATTGATGAAAGTGAAAATTTCGATCTTCAGGCTGGGGACAGCACCTCAGAGAAAGATCTAGTTTTTGCCTTCCAAATTCCGGAAGAAGCCGAAGAAGCGGATTACACTTTAGACCTAAAATTGGAAGCTGAAGACGGCAATACTGCTAGTTATGATTTAGATTGGGAAATGGATTTGGAAGTACAGCGGGAGAAGGATGACATTCGGGTAGCTGAATTGGAAGTTTATCCCTTGGAATTAAGCTGCACCTTGGATCAGGAGGTAAAAGTTTCGGTGAGGGTAGTTAATTATGGCAGTGACCGGCAGCGAGATTCAGCTTTGACGGTAGTGAATTCAGACTTAAGTTTGAACCAGAAGTTTGAGTTTGAATTGGAACGGGGTGATTCCAACAATAATTATTTCACTAAAGATTATTCCTTTACTATTGGTAAAGAGCTTAAAGTTGGGACTTATCCTATAACTGCTACGGCTTTCATTAATCATGATGAAGTCATGGATAAAGAAATTGTTCAATTAACTATCAAAAAATGTTTAGTAGTTGAACCGGCCGTGGAAGCAGAAGAGGTAGAAAATAACACCGGCAGTTCTGCTGATGGAATACCATCTTCTACTAGTGGAAAAAATACGGATAAAATATCTTCTTCGGCGGTTGTTAGAACCTTTGAAGATCCTTACACTTCCGAAGATGTGTTTATTGCTATCTTAGTAGCAGTATTTGTATTGGTACTAGCGATGATTGTAGTGTTTGCAATTATATTGCTGAGAAGGTAAGTTTAATACCCTTTTTTTTTATAATATATACTTTAATTTTTTAATAGAATTATATGAACCTTATTATTACCTTATTATTCAATACTCGATTTTTCTTTTCTTAAAACAATATCATTTGGAACTACTTTTTTTCTAGATTTTTTACCTCAATTTCAACTTCCTCATTAACTGCGGCTAGAATTATTAGATGTAATAACTGTTCTAACAGATTAACTTCAGAACTATCTATTCCTAAAAAATAAAGTATTTAATTTTACCCCGTATCAATCCGGGTATAACGCCGGTTGAAGGCCAGGCTTATGTACTCGTTTATGATGGCAATAACCATCCCTTTGGCATTCTCAGAACTATAAGCTAATACTTCACTTTCATTTAAAACACCCGTGGTATTTAATCAGGTTATCCGCGTGCCGGCATATTCTTCCTTAGTTAAAGTCGTATCTATACTAGCCGCCAAATCATAAATAACCGGATTATAACCTGATTCGCTAACTGAAAGTTCTCTGTTAACCCTTTTTTTATTAGGTGGTTAGGCCATATATAAGCCTTCCAGATTATTTTTTACAGTATTTCATAACTTAACACTTTTATCTAACCCTTTACAATACCAACTAACCAAAATAGAGCTCTCAGATAGGATGTTACAGTCGATAAAAGTATTTAAATGACTCGTCTCAGTAAACTGTACTTTTTTAACAATAAAAATTAAAATATTAGCGAGGAATAGAAAATGGCGATTAAGAAAATTTTGGTTTTAGCGGTTATGATAATGATTTTGGCAGTTTCAGCTGCAGCTGCTGATACTTTGTTTGAGGATGATTTTGAAAGCGGGACAATAGATCCCAGCAAATGGACTGTTGTGGACAGCCCGGCAATAACCAGCGACCCGGATTATGTTTACGCTGGGGCTTATTCAGTATTATTTAATGGCGGGAATAATCCCGATGACCAATTGATAAGCGTGGATATTGATTCCACTGGTATGAGCGACCTTTCAGTTTCTTATTACCGGATGATTGAAAGTTTAGAATCTGATAATGATTTTATGGTTGAGTATTCAGTTGATGGAGGAGATTCCTGGACGGTCATTGAAAATATTGATGGTAGTTTAGAATACAGTCAAATGACTGAAAATCTACCAGCAGAAGCTGAAAACAACCCTAATTTACAATTAAGGTTTAGAATAAATGCTGGAGAAGTAAATGGCGACTTTGCCGCCGTGGACAACGTCCTAGTAACCGGTGAACCCGGTGATTTCACTGCCCCGGAAATAACAGAACCTTGGAACAACCCCGAATATCCTACTACTTCTGACAACGTGCAAATTTGTGCTGATGTTACTGATGAATCTGGAATAAGCAGCGTTTCCCTGCACTGGGATAATGGTATTGATGAACCCGCAACTTTTGTAATGAATCCAACTACGGGTGATACTTATTGCCGATCCCTTTCTTCTGGAACGCTGGCAGCATTTGATGGCATGGAAGTAGTTTGTCAAGTTACTGCACTTGATACCAACGGCAACGAAGGATCCAGCGGTGAACCAACTGTATGTTATGTTTATGATGGAGCCGATCCAATTCCTGGATTTGAATGTACTCCTACTGAAGGCAGTGAACCCTTGGAAGTAATCTGTACCAGTGCTTCTACTGATACCGTGGATGAATCTTTGACTCATGCTTGGTCTTTCCTCGGAGGAAACCCCAGTTCAACTACTGACGAGGTAGTTACGGTTGTATACACTAACAATGGAATGTATGATGTAAGTTTAACTGTAACTGATGACGCTGGCCATAGTGACTCTTTAACTCAAGAGGATTACATTAGTGTGTTAGACATTGGACCAGAAGCTTCCTTTACTGAAAGTGTCCACGAATTTGGAGAAACTGTTACCGTATTCTTTACTGACACTACCACTTCCTATGATGAATTAGTGAGCTGGATGTGGGACTTTGGTGACGGAGAAACTTCCACTGAACAAAATCCTTCCCACACTTATGCGGATGAAGGGGAA
>DATDWB010000039.1:0-3802 GCA_035289845.1 Candidatus Nanoarchaeia archaeon
CTGGATTAATTGTGATATAAACATACCAGTACGCCAGTCATAGTTCTGATGTTGTTGGCATGTAATTGTGGTCTGCAAGAAGGTGTTTATATCGGATGGGGCTAGAATATCATCTATTGTTTTTATTTCTCCTTCATAATCATTAGCTTCAAGCACCTCTTCATACTTCCTCCCCAACTCTCCAAACCTATTCTTAACTTCTACTTTCCTTTCTACTTCTACCCTCCCAACTTCATGCCCTTCCAATAATCCTTCAAATCCTGTTCTTTTCATGTGGGTGCAAAGAATTATTTTTCTCTCTTTATCCTATGGGCATAATCTCGGATTAGAGGGTGATCGGTCGAATGTGTATTTTCTAACATATCCTTAATCCTTTGCTGCAGTGTAAGTTCTAAAGAAGCATGCTTATTATCAATCCTTAATTTCAACAGATCAAGATCATCTTTTACTTGAGCATAATTTTTTTCCACTTCCTTTACCAATTGCCGGGCTAGGAACATATCCAAAGACTCCCCATAAAATCCAGGCCGAATTTTATCCTGATGCTCGGCCGTAAAATCAGCCGTAAATTTAATTCGATGCCCAATGACGTGCGGCGCAAGAGCATTAATGTGCTCCTTCTTCACTTGTTTACATCCGGAGAGGTAAGCCACCGCTTGGGAATACAATTCTAACCTATCAACACCTCGGTTGGAAAAGGCGTTCTCAGTCTTTGAACTTGCCAGATTTTTAGCATGATTGGAAGTATCTACCTTGTCGCTGCTGCGTTTGCGTCCAAAGGTGGGAGAATAATTAAGCTCTGAATCTATGCACTCTAATAAAACATTGGCTTCCGTCGCCAAAGGTATTTTAGTTATCAACTGTTTAAATTTAGTTTTCATTTCAGAAGTGAAGACCATTACATCCCCTGTTGTATAAATCTCAGCCGATTTAAATTTTTCAGCTAATTCTAAAATTTTAGCTAGCTTATCTTGGGTAGATAGTTTCTTATTGTTTATCACTCCAATGATGTCATTAGTTAGATCTGTATTGCAAAGATAAGATCTAATGTTATCCCTGGCATCTGTAATATCCCTTCTATAACTGGCACCAAGATGCCCCAATTCAACTTGGATCGCAAACCGGTCTTTTAAAGCTGGGATTAAGTCATGAGTCCCATTATCAGGGTGATTAGCAGTGGCAAAAAACGGATTTACCCCGGTGAAAAAAGTAGAATTTAAATAATTAAATCTTCCCGTTTCTAAACAGTTCAACAATTCATCCTGATTGCCGGCTGGCAATCGGTTTAGTTCATCAATAATTCGTACAGGAAGATAAGCGCTGGATAGCCAGATCACTCGTTCTTCTTCATGTAATTTGGAAAAATCTAACCTGGCCAGCATGGTTTCAAAAGTTTGATCAGGGTGCCCTTGAATTTGTGCGGCTTCATATAGATCAAACGGATAGCCGCTCATAACGCTGCTTATAACTTTAGCAGCGGTAGTTTTAGCGAACCCGGGATCACCAGTAATTAAGGCATTTTCATTTAAAGCATAACTTATTACCAGAAGAGAAGTATTCCAGTGTTCAATTTCCTGGCCGGCGATGGTTCTATAATCGGGATCGATGAAAAAACTGGTGCTTATCTTATTAATATTTTGTTGTAGTGATTCCCGTGTTTTATCCAATTTTATCCCCCCTAATACTTTAAGAACATCCAACACCACTATTGCAACAATTATTTTAGAAAATATTCATATTTATTTATAAATGTGTTTATTAATTTGTAATTATATGGTTTTTTTGTCACTAAATGGATACAATTTATTATGTTATCTCCTTAATCATCCTTTCAATTACATCAAATCCTTTCTGCCAGAATTTTTCGGAGGCGATATCTACTCCAACTAATTTAGTTATTTCTACCGGGGAAGCACTTCCTCCTAAAGATAACAGTTTAATAAATTTAGGAACAAACTTATTTCCTTGTTCTTTATACACTTCATATAAGGCTAAAGTTAATAAATTACCAAAGGCGTAAGCATAACAATAAAAGGGGGTGTGAAAAATATGGGGGATGTAAGTCCATTCATTAGCAAAGATTTCATTCACTTCCACTTTAGGTCCTAATTGGGATCTAAGATCGGCCAAATAGACTGCGGAAATTTCATCGACCGTTTTTCCTTCCTGCAGCATTTGGTGGGCTTTAATTTCAAATTCCACAAACCCCGCTTGACGGATTATGGAAGCATACAAGTCATCCAATTTAGTAAAAATTATTGATTCAGCGGCCTTAGGATTTTGCTGTAATATTTTTTCCGATAACAACATTTCGCTGAATATGGACGCGGTTTCAGCTAAGGGCAAGCAGGCGCTATTGGTAAATTCAGTCTGCACCGAAGATAGTAAATAATGGATGCCGTGCCCTAATTCATGGGCTAAGGTGGATACATCTCGATATTTCCCGGTATAACTTAGCAGTACATAAGGGGTTATCTTAGCGCCAGCGGAACAGCAGAAAGCTCCGCTGACTTTTCCAGCTTGAACTGTGGAATGAACATGATTGCTCTGTATTATCAACTCGGCTAATTTTTTTAATTCGGGAGAAAAGTTTTCTAAAGTATCTAAAACCATTCTTACTGCTTTATCATAAGCAATGTGCTCTTTTTCTTCCTTTAATGGAGCATAGATATCGTAACGGCGCATTTTTTTCAATCCCATTTTTTTCCGCTTAATTTCAAAAAAGCGGTGGAATAAAGCCTGATTTTTTTTGCAAACTTTCAACAACACTTCTACTGCTTTATCGGGAAGATCATTAGCTGTGTTTCTTACATTCAGCGGGTTTTTATAACCTCGTAAATCTACATTTTCAATTTTCCAATCATTAACTATATTTTTATAAACTTCTCCCAAAACTTGCTTATTTTTAACGAAGGGACGGAATAAAGTTTGGTAGGCTTCTTCCCGGACTGCGGCAAAAGAAGATCTAACATAGGTTACCATCTCTTCTTGAGTTCTTTTTTTACCTTGGAAAGTGAATTCAAATTGTGATGTAAGCAGATTGTAAATATTGTTAAGAGCTGAAACACCGGTAATTTCTTTGAGGTTGATAATTTTTTCTTCATTTTCTTTTAAGGTGTAAGGCTTATTTTTTTTAAACACCTCTAAGAAATAACTATATTTACCGCTTTGAGCAATTAGTTCGTTTACTTTAGCAGCAGGGAGTGATTTAAACCAGATACTAAAGAATAACAAGCGGTTGGTTATCCTGGTTAAAAAATTTTCAACTAGGGACATTTCGGCTACCGCTTTCTGATTGAGGGTGTTTTCGCAGAATTTAAGGTGGGTGTATACTCCAACTTTGCCAATCTGAATTTTTAATTGTTCAAATTCCTGTAATAATTTTAAAAAATTGGTTGGAAAAATACTACTCTTGAGCTGGGTTCTTTTTTGTTCTAATTTAGAAGTTTTTAACTCAATTTCTTTTAATTCGTGGTCAAGAGATTTAGGTTTTATTTTATCTAGATCCCAACAGTTGGAATTATAATTCATAACTGGGATATTTTTTGGAGGTTTATAAAAGTTGTTGGAATGGGGTTGGGCACATATACTTGTTATTATTTTAAGCTATACTTAAATATTTTAATTCTTAACTTAGTGATTTGTTTTTAGTTATTAGTTTAGTGTTGGTTATTTACGGGAGTTAATATTTAATAAACGCTTGTATTATTTAAAATAATAAATTATAATTTCTGCTTAAATATTTTATTTCAGAGTCAGTTAAATAATAATTTAATCAAAGGATTCAACTTAATAAAGTTTT